>DIVU01000199.1 GCA_002423365.1 Desulfuromonadaceae bacterium UBA6124
TTGGTGGTGCAGGAGGCGTTGGAGAGGATATGGTGCTTGGCCGGATCGTAATCTTTCTCGTTGACCCCCATGCAGACGGTCAGGTCGACGTCCTTTCCGGGAGCGCTGATGATGACTTTCTTGGCCCCGGCCTTGAGGTGTTTGCCGGCGGATTCCTGATCGGTGAAGCGGCCGGTCGATTCGATGACGATCTCGACGCCGAGTTCCTTCCAGGGGAGGGTGGCGGGGTCGGTCGACTTGAGAACCTTGATCGCCTTGCCGTCGACAATGATTTCATCCTTGCCGGCCTCGACCTTGCCCTTGAAGGCGCCATGGACCGAGTCATATTTAAGCAGATGGGCGAGGGTCGCCGCATCGGTCAGATCGTTGACGGCGACGATTTCGAGAGTTTTCGAAGCGGCGGCTGCCCGGAAGAAATTTCTGCCGATGCGTCCGAAGCCGTTGATCGCTACCTTGATGGCCATGGGTGCTCTCCTTTTTTTTGGCAAAGTCTTTTTAATAATTGTGCGGAACTTGGATAGTTCTTCTAAAACAGGGACTTAAAGAAGTCAAGCGTGCGGCATGATAGTCAAAGACGCGGGACTCGTCAACCTTTTTTCATTGGAGGCGCATGAATGAATCGTTGAACTGTGAAGCGCGGCTGTGGTAGAAAGGACGACATTCCCGATTCGAAAGCTGCCACATTTCGAGTCCCAGAGTCTACCCGAGACGGTCGAAAAGGCAACTGGTTTTTTCGAGCCACTTCCGCGTTACATCACGCATTTCAAGTTTTTATTCGCATCAGGCCGTCCGCCTTACCAGAGCGGCGGCTTATGGGCTCCCGTAATGGACGGCGGTTTATCGCGACGATGAAGAGTACCCTCGAAAAACGTATCCTGATCTTCGTCTTTCTGATTCTCGGATTGACCATCGGGATCAACACGGCATTGAATATCGAGGGTTTCCGCCGCGATTACCGGGATGGCCTGTTGTTGCGCTGTCAGAGTGTCGCCACTGAGTTGAAGGCTTCCGTCGAAAAAGTCCTGGCCTTGGGGCTGCCCCTCGACGAGTTGGAGGGGATCAATGCCCGCTGCCAGGAGATTGTCGGCAGCGATCCGGAAATCAACTATTGCCTGATTGAAAACTCCGTCGGCCAGCCGCTCTATTCCAGCGATCCCTCCTTCCACTTTTTCACCGGCGTCCAGTTTCTCAAGGCGATCTCCGATTCCACGTCGCTTCTCATGACCCCGCGCTGGGGGCAGATTTACGACCTCACCCTGCCGGTTTTCGACGCATCCGGCAATCTGGCCGGTCGCATCCGCATCGGTTTTCCCGATTCGGTGCTCGAGGCCCGTACCGCCAAGGCCCTGCAACGGGCCTTCATCATTTTCGGCCTTGCTTTCCTGGTCATTTTCGGCCTGGTCTTTCTCTTCACCCGGCGCGACCTGGTCGGACCGATTCACCGGCTGTGCGACGTGGCCAAGGAAATCGCCGCCGGCAATTTCAAGGTGGTCGTTCCGCCCATGTCCACCCCCGATTTTTCCGAGCTCGGCACGGCGCTGCAGGAAATGGCGGCCTCCCTGCGTCAGCGTGACGAACAAATCAGCGAGAGTTACCGCGAGTTGGAGGAAACCAACCGGGAACTCCAACTTTCCTACGAACGTCAGGAGCAGATCGGCACCGAGTTGGGGCGCAGCCGTGAGATGTACCGTTCGCTCCTGGAGGATGCCTCCGACGCCATTCTGGTCAGCGACGACGAGGACCGTCTGGTCTTGCTCAACAAGGCTGCCGAGGCTTTTTTCGGGGTCTCCCGCCATGCCGTGCAAGGGACCAATCTCTTCACTTTCTGGGAAAAGCTGGAGTGTGAGAACTTGGATGACCAGTATGAAATGCATCAGAGCATTCTCCTCGGCAATTTTCATGAATCCGAGGTGCGCTTTACCCGCCCTTCGGATCACACCCGGCTGATCGCCTGGGGCAAGGGTTCGCCGGTGGTCGGTCGCGACGGCAAGCGCATGACTCAAATGACCTACCGCGACGTCACGAGGGAGCGGGAAATTACCGAAAACCTCGAACGCAGCACCGCCGAGCTGCAACGGCTGAACCAGATGAAGGACTCCTTCCTCGGCCTTGCCTCGCACGAGCTGAAGACCCCCCTGACCGTTATTCTCGGCTATTCGGATCTGCTTCTCGATGAAATGGCCGATGTTGTCGGCGCTGAGGCCCTGCCCATGCTCCAGCACATTGACGATGCCGCCAACCGTCTCTCCAATATTGTGCGCGACATGGTCGATGTCTCGATGCTTGACAGCCATGCGTTGCGCCTGCGGGAGCGGGAGGTTGACATCAATCAGGTGATCCGCCAGGCCCTCAAGGAGATCGAATATTTTTTCACGATGCGCAAGCAGAGCCACGAATTACGTCTCGCCGAGCATCTGCCGCCAATCAAATGCGATCCCGACCGCCTGGTCCAGGTCATCACCAATCTCGTGGTCAATTCCATCAAGTTCACCCCCGACGGCGGGCGCATCACCGTGGAAACCCGGCTTACCTATCACCTCAAATATATGGGCGAGCGGGACGAAGAGGAAAACGACACCTGGCGGCGCATCGGTCGGGCGCCGGCACCCTTCGTGGAAATCCTCATCAACGATACCGGCATCGGTATCGACGAGGCCGATCAGGTGCGGGTTTTCGAGAAGTTCTACGAGGTCGGCATCATCGAGGAGCATTCCACCGGCAAGGTCGCCTTCAAAGGGAAGGGGACCGGGCTCGGTCTGACCATCGTCAAGGGGATCGTCGAGATGCACGGCGGCGAGGTCTGGGTCGAAAGTCCCGGTTGCGATCCCGATCACTTCCCCGGAAGCACCTTTCATGTCCTCCTTCCCATCCCCTCCTAGAGCTGAGCCGGTGGCGGATGAAAACCGGTTTTTCCCTTGCGACGCCCCTGACATTTAAGGTATATAGTCAGGCGCCCATGCCCGGGGCGGGGAGATATGCGTGCGGATTTGCCTGTTAGCCAGTGGAAGCCGGGGGAATGCCCTCTACCTTGAATCGGACGAGTGCCGAGTGCTCATCGATGCCGGCTTGCCGGCACGGGAATTGACCCGCCGCCTGGCGGGAATCGGGGTATGCTCCGAAGATCTCGATGCTCTGCTCGTAACTCACGAACATGGCGATCATTGTCTCGGCGTCGGTCCCCTGTCCCGCCGCCATGCCCTCCCTGTCTACCTGCACCATGCCACCCGTGCCGCCCTGCCCAATCTCGGCCGGATCGACGATCTGCGCGAAATTACCGACGGCGAGGCTTTCGATTTCAAGGATTTGCGGATCACCCCTTTTCCCGTGACCCATGATGCGGTTGCGCCGGTAGGGTATCTGATCGAAACGGCGGCGGGGAAGATCGGTGTGGCCACCGATCTGGGCATCGCCACGCGGCTGGTCCGGGAGCGACTTAAAGGGTGTCGGGCGCTGGTGCTGGAAGCCAACCATGACCCCGAGCTGTTGCGCGATGGTCCTTACCCCTGGCCGCTGAAGCAGCGGATTCGTGGGCACCATGGACATCTGTCCAACGACGACTGCGCCGAGCTCCTTGGCGAGGTGGTTTGCGACCGGCTTGAAGCGGTCTTTCTCGCCCATCTCAGTCTCGAAAACAATCGCCCCGAACTGGCGCAGGCGACGGTTTCCGCCGTACTTTCCGGCCAGAATCTTTGCGCCCCGCAGGTGGTGGTTGGCCGTCAGGACGAGGCCAGCGTCTGTCTGGAACTGACGGCGTGAGCGAAAATGCGAACGGTAATTATGGGGCAGGGCGGTGACGCGTCCTGCCCATGCCTGTTTTAACCCGAAGGTTGCCTGAGGAGAATTCATGGCCTGGAGAATCGTAGTCGGACTGCTGGATGACGTCAAAGACCCCCGCGGCGAGCGGGTTAGGCGCGAAATCAGGGAGCATCTCGGCATTGAACTGGAACAGGTCCGCACCCTCGATGTCTACACCGTCGACGCGGCCCTGTCTGGGGCCGAAGTCGAGGCGGCCGCCGCCGGTCCGCTCTCCGACCCGGTGATCCAGCGCTACGCCGTTAACCGTCCGCTGGCCCGGGATTTCGACGTTCTGATCGAGGTCGGCTTCCGTCCAGGCGTCACCGACAATGTCGGACGCACCGCCCGCGAGGCGATCCAGTATCTCACCGGCCGCCCCTTTGACGCCGGCGAGGCGGTCTATACCTCGGTCCAGTATCTGCTCAGGGGGAAGGTCGATAAGGCGGCCGCTGAGCGCATCGCCTCGGGTTTTCTCGGCAACGGCCTGATTCAGCGTTGGGACATTGTCACCGTCGCCGAGTTCGACCGGGAAAAGGGGGTGAAAATCACCTTGCCCAAGGTCACCGGCGATGCCCGTCCCGAGGTGCGGGAAATTGATCTCAACGTCGCTGACGATGCGCTGATGAAGATCAGCCGCGACGGCATGCTCGCCCTCAATCTCGATGAGATGAAGACGATCCAGGCCCATGCCGCCGATCCGGCTTTCGCCCGGGCGCGGGCCGCCGTCGGGCTCGGCGCCAGGCTCACCGACGTCGAGCTTGAAGCCCTGGCCCAGACCTGGAGCGAGCACTGCAAGCACAAGATCTTCTCGGCGCGGATCGATTACGAGGATGAGCAGGGGCGTAAGGAAAGCATCAACTCCTTGTTCAAAACCTACATCGTCGGCGCCACCCGCGACATCCGAGCGGCCAAAGGAGATAAGGATTTCTGCCTGTCGGTCTTCAAGGACAACGCCGGGGTCATCGCCTTCAACGAGGACTGGAGCGTGGTCTTCAAGGTCGAAACCCACAACTCGCCGAGCGCCCTCGATCCCTACGGCGGCGCTCTGACCGGCATCGTCGGCGTCAACCGTGACGGCATGGGGACCGGCATGGGCGCCCGGCTGATCTTCAATACCGACGTCTTCTGCTTCGCCTCGC
>DIVU01000089.1:0-9767 GCA_002423365.1 Desulfuromonadaceae bacterium UBA6124
TGAAACCTGTTCTCTACTCTACCCTGGAGTATCCTCTGCTGGACCGGACTTAAAAACTCCGGATTGACTCGGCGAAAAATTCATTTACTATCAGAAAAAGTATTAAGTGTAATGAAGTGTAATGAATTGGCTTTTATTTACTTTGGTCTTTTTAGGGCACCCTATCTTTATAAATAGAGGATTTAAGTCGGCCATGCCCTAATTCCGGGGCAGCCGTTCAGCACGGGAAGAAGGAGGAGAGATGAAAAAGAAAGTATGGAGTGTCTTGCTGGCCTTTTCGTTCTTTTTGCTGTCCGTCGCAGGAGCTTCCGCCGCCGCACCGGTTAAAATCGGTTTTATTTACATTATGTCCGGGCCTTTGTCGGCCTACGGGCAGTTCGCCAAGCAGGGGGCGGAGCTGGCCATCAAGGAAGTCAACGCCGCCGGCGGAATCAATGGGCGGCAGGTCGAAGGGTTTTTCGAGGATTCCACCGGCAAGGCGGATGTGGCACTGCGGGCGATTCGTAAGCTGGTCTATCAGGATAAGGTCGATCTGTTGGTCGGCCTCGATTCAAGCGGCGTGGCCAATACGGTCGTGCCGTCCATCGAGCAGTTAAAAACGCCGCTGATCGTCACCCATGCGGCGACCCCCGATGTGACCGGCAGCCTCTGCAACAAATACACCTTCCGGATCGCCCTGAACATGTCACAGAACGTCAAGGCGGCGGCGTTGGTTGCCAAAGACAGTGGTGCGACCAAGTGGACCACGGTCGGCCCGGATTACGCCTTTGGTCACCAATCCTGGGAATATTTTTCCAAATACCTGCAAGAACTCAATCCTAAAGCCACCTTCCTGCCGAACGACCAGGTAGCCTTTCCACCCTCCAGCACCACTGATTTCAGTGCCTACATCACCAAGATCATGGCCAGCAAGCCGGATGGCGTCTTCATTTCCCTGTGGGGGGGAAACCTCATCGACTTTGTCCGTCAGGCGAGCGGCATGGGCTTTTTCAACGGCGATATGCAAATTCTGATGTCGCTGGGCGCCGCCACCGAGGTACTCACCGCCCTCGGTGACAAGATGCCCGAAGGTCTCTGGGTCGGCACCCGCTACTGGTTTTTGGCTAACGATTCGCCGTTGAACAACCAGTTCGTCAAGGACTATTTCTCCGCTTACGGCGCCTATCCTTCCTATAACGCTCATGGTGCCTACAGCGCGGTCCATGCCTTCAAGGCGGCGGCCGCCAAGGCCGGCTCGGTCGACAAGGAAGCGATCGTCAAAGCCCTGGAGGGGTTGAAAATCGAGATCCCGACAGGTCCGATCGAATTCCGGGCGGAAGACCATCAGGCGATCACCGACGCCCACTGGGGCAAGACCGCTTCCGATCCGGCCTATGCGCATCGTATTCTGAAGCCGGTCAAGGTGTTCAAAGGGTCGGAAATCACCCCGGCGGTTTCCGAAACCGGATGCAATATGGGCGCTGCGAAGTAAACGGAAGATTCTCTGAAGTAAAAAGCTGTAGCGGGACCGTTCTCCTGCTGCAGCTTTTTGCTGAACCTCGGCGCAAACGAAGCACTGCCGACGATGCGGAGTTGTTCATGGATACGTTGCTGTTAAATGCCCTGAACGGATTGAGTTGGGGGATGCTGTTGTTTCTGATCGCGGTTGGCCTGACCACCGTCTTCGGGGTGATGGGAATCCTCAATTTCGCCCACGGCTCGCTGTTCATGCTCGGCGCCTACCTGTGCATGCAGTCCATGCAGTTGTTCGATTCTTTCTGGTTCGGCTTGCTGGTGGGCCCCCTGGGGGTGGCGGCACTAGGGGTCTTGGTCGAACGCTTTCTGCTGCGGAAAATCTACTCGCGCGATGTTACCTTTCAGCTGCTGCTCACTTTTGCCCTGTTGCTGATTCTGGATGACGGCGTGCGCATGATCTGGGGTTCGGGCTACCATGTGGTCGAGCCGCCGGTGCTGCTCAGCGGTGTTATGACCATTGCCGGCCAAGATTATCCGATCTACCGGTTTTTTCTCATCGTCGTCGGTCCGCTCATCGGCGGCCTGCTCTGGGCCTTTTTCCACTTCACCCGCTGGGGGAAGGTGGTGAGAGCCGCCGCCTTCGACAACATCATGGCCGAGGGGGTGGGGATCAACGTACCGCGAATCTATGCCTCGGTCTTCGCCCTCGGAGCATGGTTGGCCGCTTTGGGGGGAGGCTTGGCGGCGCCGCAGCAGAGCCTGAATCCGGCGATGGGGGAAAAGATCATCATCGAAAGCTTCATCGTCGTGGTCGTCGGTGGCATGGGCAGTTTCCCCGGGGCCTTTGTCGGCGCTCTGCTGCTGGGACTGCTCGATTCCTTCGGCACCGTCTTTGCCGGGCGTATGCAGATGGCGATCCCCTACCTGCTCTTGGCCGTCATTCTGCTGGTCAAGCCCACCGGGCTGTTCCGGAAGGGGGTGTGAGTATGAGCCTGTCGATGCGCCCCCACCTCATTGGTCCGTTCCTGTTGCTGCTGGTTCTACTTTTTGCCCCGCTGCTGTTGCCGGTCTATTGGATCATGATTCTTACCGAAATCCTGATCATGGGGCTGCTGGCGGTCAGCTTCAATCTGCTGCTCGGCTATACCGGACTTCTCTCCTTCGGCCATGGCGCCTTTTTCGGCCTCGGCGCGTACACTTGCGCCCTGCTGCTGCAGGCCGGGCATCAGAACCTCTTTGTGCTGCTCGGAGCGGGAATGCTCGTGGCCCTGCTGGCCGCACTGCTGATCGGCTTTTTTTCCGTGCGTCTGGACGAGATCTTTTTCGCCATGATTACCTTGGGGATGGGCATGCTCTTTTTTTCCATCGCCCACAACTGGCTTGCCGTGACCGGAGGCAGCGACGGCTTGCCGGTTTTTGCCCTCCCCGTGCTGAACCTTGCCGGGAGAGAATTCACCTTTTATGCCCCCAACAGCATGTATTATCTCGTCTTCACCACGGTTCTCGCCGGTATTGTTCTGCTCTGGCTGGTCGTACATTCCCCCTTCGGTCTGATTCTGCGGGCGCTGCGGGAAAACAAGCAGCGGGTCGCCTTCATCGGCGGCAATATCCAGTTGTTGCGGATCGTGGCCTTTGCCGTCTCCGGCTCTTTTGCCGGACTGGCCGGCGTCCTTTTCTGCCTGTTCAACAGCATGGCCACCCCCGAGTTCATGCACTGGAGCTTTTCGGCCAAGCCGGTAATCATGTCGATTATCGGCGGCACCGGGGTTTTTCTCGGGCCCCTCTTTGGCGCGGCCATCTTCTTCGGGTTGGAGCAACTGATCATCCATTTCACCGAGAACTGGATGTTCTTTCTTGGGATGGTCCTGATCCCGATTGTCCTCTTTTTTCCTCAGGGGGTTTTCGGAACCCTGCGGAACCGTTTCTTCAAGCAGGGGTGATGCGACCATGGAACAGGTACTGCGCATTGAAAATCTCGGGCACGCCTACGGCAAATTCAAGGTGATCGAAGACATTTCCCTGGCCATCGGCCGAGGCGAGACCTCCGCCCTGATCGGCCCCAACGGGGCCGGGAAAACCACCTTTTACAACGCCATCTCCGGAAAGTTTCCGCCAAGCAAAGGTCGGGTCTTTCTCAACGGCGAGAACGTCACCGGGTTGCCTTCCCACCGGATGGTGGACAAGGGGATGTGCCGTTCGTTTCAGATCACCAATATTTTTGCCGAACTCACCGTTCTCGAAAATGTGCTCAGCCCTCTGATCATCCAGCAGAAAAAACATTTCAAGCCCTACGGCAACGTCTTTAAAGACCGTGGTCTGATGGAGCGGGCCATGCACACGCTGGAGCAGGTGGGCCTTGCCGAACGTGCCCGACAGGTGGTTTCGAGTCTGGCCTACGGCGACAAGCGGCTGGTCGAAATGGCCATCGTTCTGGCCCGCGACCCCAGCGTCGTTTTGCTCGATGAACCGACCGCCGGGATGAATCCCCAGGAAACGGAAAACATGATCCAGTTGATTCAGCGGCTGGCCGAACATTCCGGAACCACTTTTTTCATTACGGAACATGACATGAAAGTGGTTTTCTCTCTGGCCAGGAAAATCTATGTCCTGCATCAGGGGCACCTGCTGGCCCAGGGGAAACCGGAGGAGATCCGAACCAACGAAGCGGTTCAAGAAGCCTATTTGGGGAGGAAATCCCATGCTTAAGGTTGAAAGTATTCACACCTACTACGCCGACAGCTACATCCTGCAGGGGGTCGATCTGGAGGTGAACGCCGGCGAAATCGTCTGCCTTCTCGGCCGCAACGGCGCGGGCAAGTCGACCACGCTCAAAAGTATCATGGGATATAACCATCCGCGACGCGGGAGCATCCGCTTCTGTGGACAGGACATCACCACCCAGGCGGTTTTTAAAAACGTCCGCTCGGGTCTGGGCTATGTGCCGGAAGATCGACGGATTTTTGCCGATTTGACGGTGCAGGAAAATTTCGAAATTGCATTCCACGCCGCCACGGAGATCACCTGGAGCATCGATGATCTCTTTACCACCTTTCCCCTGCTGGATAAATTCCGCCAGCGCAAAGGAGGGGAGTTGAGCGGCGGCGAGCAGCAGATGGTGGCCATCGCCCGTGCGCTGGCCTGCCAACCGAAGCTGCTGCTGCTCGATGAACCCTGTGAAGGGCTGGCGCCGGTCATCGTCGAACAGTTGGGCGAGATCATCGGCCGGCTCAAAGAGCATTTCCCCATCCTGCTGGCCGAGCAGAACGCCCGTTTTGCCCTGGATATCGCCGACCGCGGCTATGTCATCGACAAGGGGTTGATCGTCTATGCCGGCAGTTGCAATGAATTGCAGCAGAATGAAGATATCAAGAAGCGCTACCTTTCCGTCTGAGATGGCTTCTCAGCGAAGATTCATTTCACTTTCGGCAAGTTCGGCGATGATCCGCACAAATTCGATGGATTCATCCAGCCACGGGCTGACGTCTTCAGGGGAGAACGTGACCAGATCGGCATAATCGGCTTTGTCGGCTGTCGAAAAGTCGGTCGTACAGATGCCCAAGTTCTTTGCTCACAATGCCGGAACGGACGAATTCCCGATGAAAAGCCGAACGGATGCCGCTATGTTTGGCGAAGCTTTTGTCATGAAGCAGCAGCAACGCCGAAACGGCATAAAGGCTGGCGTAGTAAAGCCGGTTTACATAGGTGTTGGTATGCGCCGGCCAACAGCAGGCGGGCTTCTTCGATGGTTTCGAAGGCTCGCTCCAGGCGATAGCGGACAAGGGTTCGGATTTCTTCATTCACAGGCGGATGCCTTCGCGGCGGATGTTCCGGTACAGGGGCATGGCCGCGTACAGGGCGGAATGCCAGTCCTTGCGGCTGGCGAGGATAACGGTCAGAACCGCGCCCGTTTCGAGCTCGATAGGATAGAGTCTGCGGCGAAATCTGTCCTCGGCGTGATTTGTCGCGTCGCCGTTCCCGACCCCGCCGCCGTTCCCAAGACGCGACCCCGCCGCCGTTCCCCTGTTTCAGGCCGAAGGCGGCGAGCTGGACGGCGGTCTTCAGGTGCTCCGGCAGCCCGGCGCGAATCAGCGCCAACTGGTGAAAGACGCCGAGCAGCCCGGTGAAACAGGCCTTGCGCTTGCCCGTCTCTTTTTTGAGATGCGTCAACTCTTGTTCAAAGCGGATGACGGCTTCCTCGACATTTCCCCGCGCCAAGGCGATGATGCCGGACAGTTCAGCGAAAGTCTCCAATCGCAGCCGCGCGAGCGATTCTTCCGCAGCCTTCAGGTGCCCCCGCATGATCGAATAGAAAACCAGGTGATATTTCGCGTTCAGTGGCGTTTCTGGGTTATCGCCGACACAGGCGGCCAAGGCGTCGAAAGCGTTGGATGGCACCAGCAGCAGAAAGTCCCTGATGGTCAGGGCGGCCTGAATGGAGGACCACAGGTTGGGCGGAAGGGTCGCCAGCCACTCTGCATCCAAAAACCGGTCGAACAGCAGATAAAAAGGCGAGCCGTCGAAGCGGGAGAAATAAAAGTCCAGGATCAGCGAGATTTCCTTTTCTTCGCGCAGGTAAACGGCCCGGTGAAGATCCTGACGGCATTTTATAGTAGGAGTTTTTTACGCTCGGTTTGACCGCCTCGGCGAATGCGGGGAGCGTCCCTTCGCCTTCCAGTTCGCGCAAAAGTGGATGCCGCAACTCCGGGCACAGCGAGTCCAGATCCGGCGTTAGGCCCTACCCAAACACACGTAGTTTTTGAACTGGAACTACTGCACATTTTTCACTCCTACGGAAGATTCCCGTATTCCCTGCATTTCACCATGGAACCGGCATGCTTATTGCTTAAATAACCCTAACTTTCCAAAGAGCGTCAATTAACCGACAGCACTATGACGTGCCATCGGTTTGGCAAGGCTGCCCTTGGGGACATATTGTCCTCAGGGGTTTTTTTGACTCTGGGGATTTGGAAAGAAGGGCGCGGAATGAGTTAGATAGGTTCTGAGAAGAGAAAGGGAGGAGTCCATCATGAAATCCTTGTCAATCGCAAAAAAACTGTTAATTCCCCTTATCTGCATCATCATCGGGTTTGTCGTTTACGGTTGGGCCACTTATAGGGCGATTCAGAAACTCAAAGTCAACGGCCCGATTTATACGCAGATTGTCTTGGGTAAAGATCTGGTCGCAGACATCCTGCCGCCCCCCGACTATATCGTCGAATCCTATCTGGTCACCTATGAGATGATTAACCAGATCGACGACCCATCCGAATTGGAAACACTGAAAGACTATTTCGTCAACAAACTCGAAAGAGAATATCTGGAACGGCATGAATACTGGGTGAAAGACCAGACGTATATGGATTTGGTCCCGGAAGCGAAAAAATTCATGCTGGAGGATAGCTACAAACCGGCCTCGCAGTTTTACCAGATCGCTAAAACAGAATATTTCCCAGCATTAGACAAAGGGGATAAAGCTCTTGCCCAGCAGATTCTCGCGCAAAAACTGGGGCCGCTTTACGAGGAGCATCGAACCTTTATCGACAAGGTCGTGAACCTGGCAACCGCGAAAAACGCGCAATTGGAGATCTATGCCGCCGATGAGATCCGCAGCGGTACGAAACTTTTGTGGACGGTATTCGTTCTTTCCATTGGTATCGGCATCGCCTTCTTCCTGCTCATGATTCGCAAGCATCTTGCAAACATCAAAGACTTAACGCTCAGAGTCCAGGATATTGCCGATGGCGACCTGACGAACCGGATTGTCATCGAAAGTCGGGACGAGATCGGCCAGTTGGCCAAAGCCATGGACGTCATGGCGGACAATCTCAGGTCGAATGCCGATTGCGCCGAAAAAATTGCCGGAGGCGATCTTAATGTCCAGATTCGCTTGAGTTCCGAAAAGGATCAATTGGGACTCGCCCTGCAGCGCATGGTGGACAGCCTGAACGACACCATCCTGCAAATTAAGGTTTCAAGTGGACAGCTCGCCTCCGGCAGTACACAAGTCAGCGATTCCAGCCAAATTCTCTCACAGGCCGCAACCGAACAAGCCAGCAGTTTGGAGGAGATCTCTGCGTCACTGCATCAGATGTCGTCCCAAACCGCGACAAATTCGAAAAATGCCAACACGGCAAACCAGTTGACCAGAGCCGCGCAATCGGCAGCACAAAAAGGTACGGAGCAGATGCAGGCCATGGTTCAGGCTATGAGCGACATCAACGACGCAGGTCATAACATTTCCAAAATCATCAAAACGATCGACGAAATCGCGTTTCAGACCAACCTATTAGCCCTGAACGCCGCGGTAGAAGCCGCCCGTGCCGGGCAGCACGGAAAAGGTTTCGCGGTTGTCGCCGAAGAGGTTCGGAACCTGGCGGCTCGCAGTGCCAAGGCGGCGGACGAAACAACGGCGTTGATTCAGGGGTCGGTGGAAAAAGCGGCAAACGGCAGTCAAATCGCCTCGCTTACGGCGGAATCCCTCCGGGAGATCGTTGCCGGCATATCCAAGGTATCCGATCTTATTGAGGAAATTGCGGGGGCTAGCAATGAGCAGAGCCAGGGAATCTTGCAGATTAATCAAGGGGTCGGACAGATCGATCAAGCGACCCAGCAGAATACAGCCACAGCAGAAGAGAGCGCCGCGACAGCCGAAGAACTCTCCGGACAGGCTGAGCAGTTGCGCCAGATGTTGCAGCACTTCACCGTCAGGCAGCAGAACCGGACGGCTGGACAACAGATGGTAAAACCGGCTCTTTTATCCCAAGAGCAGGACTTGAGACAAACGTCCGGTTGGTAAAATATCGGGTAGGCGACACCGGCGCTCGGAGAAAACCCGTCTCAACTCGGATGACAACGGCTTCGGGCGTTTCGTGGACATACTAAGGCGTAAGTTGCCTACTCGACATATTCAGCGGCGTAGCGGCATTCCTTGTGCTGAAAAAAGCTCTTGATCAATGCCGGGGAACGCGTCGGACGAAAGGGGCGGAAACGGATAAGCCGATGGAGGTCTGGGGACATGATACTTATCTGTCCCCGTATTCCCATTGTTTCCCCACAAAAAAACGCCAATCGGCATCATGCCGACATCGGCGGTTGAATGATCTCCCCTGTTGTCGATTCCCGTTTCTCACTATCACCCGTTCAATCAATTGAAAAGTAAGGCCTCGCCAATTTAGCGCAGGCGTTTCACGTCGTCAATCGCAGAAACCGCCGCCTGGCGAACGGGCTTCTCTTCCTCTTGCCCCCATGCTACAATCCCGCCCCTTTGAAAATCAAAGCCGTCTCTCGCCCACTTCTCCTCCAGTTTTTCTCGATGCCCTCTGTGTGCTCAAGTGAGCGCAGCGAGCGGGCGCGAGGCCGGTTTTTATCTCATCTCCAAAAAAGGAACAACCCATGGCATTGACCCCCCAGCAGCTTTCCCGCGTGCTCGGCTATCTGGTCGAGGAATCCGGTCTTAAATTTCCCCAGGTTGACAATACCGTCGAACTGCTCCGCGAGGGCGCGACCGTTCCCTTTATCGCCCGCTATCGGAAAGAACGCACCGGCGAGTTGGACGAGGTGCAGATCCGCTCTCTGGAAGAGCGCCTCGCCTATTTCGGCGAGCTGGAGGAGCGAAAGGTCACGGTCCTCAAGACCATCGAGGAGCAAGGCAAGCTGACGCCGGAGTTGAAGGCGCGGATCGATGCGACCCGGCAGAAGACCGAGCTGGAAGACCTCTATCTGCCCTACAAGCCGAAGCGTCGGACCAAGGCGACCATCGCCCGCGAGCGGGGCCTGGAACCGCTCGCCGCGCTGATCGCCGCCCAGCAGTTGCAAAGCGGCACCCCCGAGGAGGCCGCCGCGCCTTTCGTTAATCCGGAAAAAGAGGTGCCCGATGCCGCCGCCGCGCTGGCCGGGGCCGGACATATCCTCGCCGAGGGGCTGAGCGAGGATGCCGACGCCCGCGCCCTGGTGCGCCAGTTGACCTGGGAGCAGGGGATTTTCTGCTCGCTGGTGGCCGCCGAGCAGGCCAAAGCGGTGACCAAGTTCGAGATGTACTACGATTATCAGGAGCCGCTGAAAGTCATCCCCTCGCACCGGATGCTGGCCATGCGTCGGGGCGAGAAGGAAGAGGTGCTGCGCCTGTCGATTACCGCTCCCGAGGCGGAAATCCTGCTGCGGCTCAAGGCCCGGCTGCTGAAAGGGGCAAGCATCTTCCGGCCGCTGCTGGAGGCGGTGGCCGAGGACGCCTACCGGCGGCTGATCGCGCCTTCCATCGAAGTCGAATTGCGGCTGGAGGCGAAGAAGAAGGCCGACGAAGCGGCCATCGAGGT
>DIVU01000089.1:9872-10585 GCA_002423365.1 Desulfuromonadaceae bacterium UBA6124
TCGCCATCGGCAACGGGACCGGCAGCCGCGAGATGGATCGCTTCATCCGCGACACCTTGAAAGAGGCGGGGTTGCACGTCGCCGTGGTGGTGGTCAACGAGGCCGGGGCCAGCATCTATTCGGCCTCGGACATCGCCCGCGAGGAGTTTCCCGACCTTGATCTGACCATTCGCGGCGCCATTTCCATCGCCCGCCGCCTGCAAGATCCGCTGGCCGAACTGGTCAAGATCGATGCCAAGAGCATCGGCGTCGGCCAGTACCAGCACGACGTCAGCCAGAGCGCCCTGAAAAAGGCCCTCGACGCCACCGTCGAAAGTTGCGTCAACTTCGTCGGCGTCGATCTCAATACCGCTTCCTGGGCGCTCCTTGCCTACGTTTCCGGCATCGGCGAGTCGCTGGCCAAGGCGATCGTCCGCCATCGCGACGAAAACGGTTCCTTCGCCGACCGCAAGGGGCTGCTCAAGGTGCCGCGCTTCGGCGCCAAGGCCTTTGAGCAGGCCGCCGGCTTCCTGCGCATTCGCGGCGGCACCAATCCTCTCGATAACACCGCCGTCCATCCCGAGAACTACAAGCTGGTCGAAACCATGGCCGCCGACCTTGGCGTTTCCCTGGCCCAACTGGCGAGCGACCCGGCCCTTTCCGGCAAGATCGAGCTCAAACGCTACGTCAGCGAGACGGTCGGCCTGCCGACCTTGCGGGACATCCTCGAAGAA
>DIVU01000185.1 GCA_002423365.1 Desulfuromonadaceae bacterium UBA6124
TCCCTTTCCGGCACTTTCCGGCCATTAGATTTCCGGCTATCTCCACCTCAGTTGATATTTCAGCCCAAGTGCGAAATATCGTCTTTTTTATTCATCCCCCCGTCTCGCCATTCCCCTTAAAAAATCACTAAACATCTGTTTTACCGATTGTTTAACCGTTTATTGCGGCGATCTGATGTCTGGCATGTTTGGTGATAGGGTTTCATAAATAGGGTTTATCCCGATGGCGGGGGTTACGGATTCGCGAGAGTCGCCATGTCCAATCTCGTGTAGACGGCACTCAAGAGGCTGATCGAGGCCGAGCGCAAAGGAAAAACCGTCGCTCAGCTCGTAGAAAAACTGGTGTGCAGGCATTGATGGTTTCTCCCGCCGTCCTTCGTGGACGGCTATCGTTCATTCGTTACTCAGCCATCGTCAGCTGGGGTTTGACTCACGGGAAAAGGAGCTTTTGGCATGGGCGCAACGATTCGGCAGGATGAAAAAGGGATCTGGATCCTGAATATTTCCGGGGCTCTGCGCAAGGAGGAGATGGATGCCGTGCAGGCAGTCGCCCTGCAAGGGCTGGCGCCCCAGGCGCAGGCACGGGTGCTGGTTGTGGTCGCGTCGGACTTTAGCGGTTGGGTTGGCAAAGAGGTCTGGGCGGACATGTCCTTTTTTGTCGAACACGGCAACCGGATCGCCAAAATTGCCGTCGTTGGCGAGCCCAAATGGGAAGATGGAATGCTGATGTTCGCGGGGGCCGGTTTTCGGCGGGCGCCGGTGAAATATTTCCCCACCGGTCAGCTTGCCGAAGCCCAGGCCTGGCTGGTGTGAATGTTTGGCGGTGGCGGCGCAAGGATTGTAACGTCATTCCCCATAATCCATGGAGGTACCGTCATGATGGAGGCAACAGCGCTTACCCGCGAAGCGCACCGTTTGCAACAAGTCCGTGAAAGCCAAGCCCCCTGGAAAAAGTGGGGACCGTACCTCTCCGAGCGGCAATGGGGGACGGTGCGGGAGGATTACAGCCCGAACGGCGACGCCTGGAATTTCTTCACCCATGAACAGTCCCGCTCCCGCGCCTACCGCTGGGGGGAGGACGGCATCGCCGGCATTTCCGACGATAAGCAGCGCCTCTGTTTCAGCCTGGCCCTGTGGAACGGCAAGGACCCCATTCTCAAGGAGCGGCTCTTCGGCCTGACCAACAGCGAAGGGAACCATGGCGAGGATGTGAAGGAGTACTATTTCTACCTCGACAGCACCCCGACCCATTCCTACATGAAGTATCTCTACAAGTACCCCCAGGCGGCTTTCCCCTATGACGATCTCGTCAGGACCAACGGCCAACGGACCCGGGAGGAGATGGAATACGAACTCCTCGATACCGGCGTTTTCAATGACGACCGCTATTTCGACGTCTTCGTCGAGTACGCCAAGGGCGATACCGAAGACCTCCTGATCAGGATCACAGCGATCAACCGGGGACCGGACGCGGCCGAACTGCATCTGTTGCCGACGCTCTGGTTCCGCAACGACTGGTCGGCGTGGATTGCCCCGTCCAACCGCGCGCCGGCCAAGCCGGACATCCGGCAGATCGAGGCACCCAAGGGCGCGAGGGCGGTGGCGGCGACCCATCCGCTGCTGGGGGAATTCATCCTTTCCTGTGCCGGCGAAGTGCCTCTGCTCTTCACCGAGAACGAAACCAACCACGAGCGGCTTTTCGGGCAACCGAACGAGAGCCCCTATGTCAAGGACGGCATCAACGACACGGTGGTGGACGGCCGGCAGGCGGCGGTCAACCCCGGCCGCCAGGGCACCAAGGTCGCGGCCCACTACCGGGCCGTGATCGAAGCCGGCCGGACCGAGGTGATCCGGCTGCGGCTCGCCGCCCGTGGTCAATCCGCTCAAGACGAACCCTTTGGCGAAGGTTTCGACCAGCTCTTCGCCGAAAGATTGCGCGAGGCCGACGAGTTCTACCAGTCCGTCACGCCTCCTTCGGTAAGCGCGGATGCGGCCAACGTCATGCGCCAAGCCCTCGCCGGGATGCTCTGGAGCAAGCAGTTCTTCTTCTTCGACGGCGACAACTGGCTGGACGAGCACAACTCCAACCCCCTCCACCGGGGCTACCAGAACGCCCGCAACTCCGAGTGGTTCCACATGCTCAACGAGGACATCATCTCCATGCCCGACAAGTGGGAGTACCCCTGGTACGCGGCCTGGGATCTGGCCTTCCACTGTCTGCCGCTGGCCATCGTCGATCCCGACTTCGCCAAAAAGCAGATGCAGCTGATGCTCAAGAATGTCTATCTGCACCCCAGCGGCCAGATGCCCGCCTACGAGTGGAACTTCAGCGACGTGAACCCGCCGGTGCACGCCTTCGCCACGCTCTTTTTGCATCTCACCGAACAGGCGCGGCGCGGCGAGACCGACCTGGATTTCCTCCGGACGACCTTCAACAAGCTGCTCCTGAACTTTACCTGGTGGGTGAACCGCAAGGACCGCTTCGGCAAGAACGTCTTCGAGGGGGGCTTCCTCGGTCTCGACAATATCGGCGTCTTCGACCGCAGCGCCCCGCTCCCCACCGGCGGCCACCTCGAGCAGGCGGACGGCACCGCCTGGATGGCCCTCTTCAGCCAGAACATGCTGGAGATCGCCGCGGAACTCGCCGTCCACGATCCCAACTACGAGGAGATGGTCATAAAGTTCATCGAGCACTTCTGCTACATCGCCGCGGGCATGAACCGGCCCGGCGCGGACGGCATGTGGGACGAAGAGGATGGTTTCTACTACGATCTGCTTTGTCTCCCCGACGGCAGCTCCCAGCGGCTCAAGGTCCGCTCGATGGTGGGACTGCTCCCCCTGTGCGCCGCCACCGTCATCGAGAAACGGCAGCGGGAGCACCTCCCGCGGGCATTGGCGCAAATGCTCGAACGACTGCGCCGGATGCCCGAACTGACGGCGACCATGCACCCGACCGGCCCAGGGCATCTCGGTGTGTCCGAACGCGGTCTCATCGCCCTGGTCAACCCGGAGCGATTGCGGCGGATTCTGGAGAAGATGCTCGACGAGAACGAATTTCTCGGCCCCCACGGCATCCGCTCCCTCTCCAAGTTCCACGAGAAGAACCCGTTTATCTTCCATGTCCACGGCGAAGAATTCCGGGTCGACTACCTGCCGGCCGAGTCGAACACCGGCATGTTCGGCGGTAACTCCAACTGGCGCGGGCCGGTCTGGATGCCGGTGAACGCCATGATCATCCGCGCCCTGCTGAACTTCTACCTCTACTACGGCGACACCTTCGCCATCGACTGCCCCACCGGCTCCGGCAACCGGATGAACCTCTTCGAAGTGGCCCGGGAAATCTCCGATCGTCTGACCCGAATCTTTCTCCGCGACGAACACGGCCGGCGGCCGGTCTATGGCGGCACCGAAAAGTTCCAGTCCGATCCCCACTGGCGCGACCACATCCTGTTCTACGAATACTTCCACGGCGACAACGGCGCCGGGCTCGGCGCCAGCCACCAGACCGGCTGGACCGGGCTGGTGGCCAAGACCATCGAACTCTTCGGCCTGCTGGATCCCGAGACGGCCCTGGGGGGGGGGAAGCAGGCCGCCTTCAGCCGGGGAGGGACACCATCATGAGTGCCTGGCCCGGGGATCCCATCATCCGTAAAGGAGAGGCGCTATGCGTTTTAAAGGCTCGATAACCCATGCCGCCATGGTGGTCCTGCTGACTCTGCTCGTCAGCTGCGCGCCGATCGGGCCGCCGACCATCGCCCGCGACCGCTTCGACTACACCACGGCAATTGCCGATTCGTGGAAGCGGCAGATGCTCCTCAACATCGTCAAAATCCGCTACGGCGATGCCCCGATCTTCCTCGACGTCGCCTCGATCATCAACCAGTACTCCCTGGAAACCGAACTGCGCGGCACCTTCGGCTGGTCCGCGCCGCCCTACCTCTCCAAGCAGGAAATCGGCGGCACCGGCCGCTACTACGACCGGCCAACGGTCACCTACAATCCCCTGACCGGCGAGAAGTTCGCCCGCAACCTCATGACCCCGGTCGCTCCGGCATCGATTATGAGTCTGGTGGAAGGGGGCTATCCGATCGACTACGTCTTCCGCATGCTCGTCCACTCGGTCAACGGTGTGTATAACCAGTTCGGCGGTTCCGCCCGTATGCGTCGGGCCGACCCGGAATTCTACACCCTGCTCGAGAAGCTGCGGCAAAACCAGGCCTCGGGGACCGTCTCGTTGCGGGTGAAAAAGGCCGAGGGGCAGAACGCCCTGATCATGGTTTTCCGCAAACGCGCCGACCCGGAGGTGGAGGCTGCCGGAGCGGTGGCCCGGCGGATTCTCGGACTGAAGGAAGACGCCGATGAATTCCGGGTGGTCTACGGCTCGGCGCCGGTCGGCGATGACGAAATTGCCCTGCTGACCCGTTCGATCATTGAGGTACTCTCCGACATCTCTTCGAGCATCGAGGTTCCGGCCGAGCACGTTGCCGAGAAGCGCGTCCCGCCGACCCTGGAGCCTGAAGGCGAAGGGATCAAGGGCGCCATGATCCGCATCCGCCATGCCCGGCAACGGCCCGACGATGCCTTTGCCGCCGTCCCCTACCGGGACAGCTGGTTTTATATCGACGACCGGGACTATCCGTCGAAAAAACTCTTTTCTTTCCTGATGTTCGTCATGACCCTGACGGAAACCGGAGGCAAGGAAGGGGCGCCGATCGTCACCATCAGCGCCGGCGGCTAGGCCCGTGATGAAAAACGGCGAGACAACTCACGCCCCTTAAATTGACCAAGGAGATCGTTATGCGTCAGCGCGCCTGGTTCCGCTTGGTGATTGTGGTTCTGCTCGCTGTGGTGGGCGGCGGCTGTGCCCTGCTGGGGTTGCGGGAAGATCTGCAGACCCTGGGACAGGCCGGCCTTATCGAGGGGCGCGTCGGCGGGTTCGCGGCGGCGAGCAACCCGGTCTGTGTGCTGCTGCTCAAGGATGAGGGCCCAGGGGCGAGAAAGCGCATTGTTGCCCAGCAGATCGTCTATCCCCCCGAAACCTTCCGGTTTCTGCAACCGCCGGGGAGCTATTACCTGCTGGCCTTCGAGGATGCCGATCAGGATCTGGTCATGCAGGCCGAGGAACGGGTCGGCTGGTACGGCCAACCGACGCCCATAGCCGTCACCGGGGATGGCCGGGCCGTCACCGATCTGCTGGTCGAGCTGCGCGGGGCCGATCAGGCCCGCATGGAGCTCCCCCAGCTTTATGCACCGACGGTCCCCCGGATCGGCATCGAGACGGCCTCCCGCTACCTCCATGCCGGGGAGGTGGTGCCTTTGGATGATCCCCGTTTTGCCCGGAACGTTGGCGAGATGGGGATGTGGGAGCCGGTCAAGTTTCTCGAACAGTATGGCGGCGGAGTGTTTTTTCTGAAGCCCTTCGCCAAGGACAAGATTCCCGTGCTCTTCGTCCACGGCATGGGCGGCAGCCCCCAGAATTTCAGGTTCCTTATCGATCAGCTCGATCACGACCGCTTCCAGCCGTGGCTGATGCAATATCCTTCCGGGTTGCGACTTTCCCTTTCCGCCAGTGCGATGGCGAGACTTTTGCGGGAACTGCACTTGCGCCACGGTTTTGAGCGGCTGCATATCGTCGCCCACAGCATGGGCGGACTGGTGGCCCGGGAGGCCATCAACCAGTTGACCCAACAGCAATCCAATTTGGTGGCGACCTTCGTCACCCTGTCGTCGCCGTGGCAGGGGCATCCGGGTTCCCGCACCGGGGTCGAGAAGTCGCCGGTAGTGATCCCCTGCTGGTACGATATGGCCCCCGGCAGCCCGTTTTTGCAAGCCCTGCCGCAAACGCCCCTGCCGGAAGGGACGGCCTATTACCTCTTTTTCAGCCACAAGGGGGAATCGGCTCTGTTCGCCGGGGAGAGCAGCGACGGCACCCTGCCGCTCTCCAGCATGACCGATCTGGCGATGCAGGATGCGGCGCGCAAGGTGCTGGCTTTCAGCGAATCCCATGCCGGCATACTCACCAGCCCCGAGGTGGCGCGGCGGCTCAATCGTCTGCTGTCGGCCCCGGACGGAACCGACCGATCGCCCTAAGCCAAGGAGGAGGGCTGGACGAAATATCGTCCTTGGACGGAATCTGACCTTGACAAGGGTTTTGGTCATGTTTAACTGTGTAAAAAACCATTGGCAGGGAGGATCAATCATGAGTTCCAGATTGGCGGCAGAGCCGCCCCGTGGTGATGACCTCCCGATCGTCGAGCCTGCCGACGCCTTCCCCCCCGTGTTACTCCCCCGCCATTACAGCCGCCGTATTGCCGAAATCTCCGCCCGCCTGGTCAAGGTGGCCAACGAGGATCTCGATGCCGAGATCCTGTGGGCGCTCCGCGAGGCGCTGCAACCCTTGGGGGTCGATCGGGGCGGACTGCTCGAGGTTGTTGAAAACTCGCCGCTCGTTCGACTCACCCATGCCTGGTATGCCGAGGGAGTCGACCGGGTTTCCGAAGAAATCAACCTGGCGGAGTGGTTTCCCTGGAGCTATCGGCACAAGGTTATCGAGGGAAAAATCAAGCGCATCGAAAATATTGACGATTTCCCTACCGAAGCCGAAATCGACCGTCAATCCCATCGCCTGTTGGGAACCAAGTCGGATCTGGGCATTCCGCTTTTCATCGGTCGGCGCGTCCATCATCTGCTCTCCATCAACACAACGAAAATCGAGCGTGATTGGCCCGAACCGCTGATTACACATCTGCGCCTTTTGGGGGAAGTTTTCGTCAGCGCCCTGCAACGCCGGGATGACGCTCGCGCCCTGCACTATGCCAGGGCGCGGCTCGATCTGTCGGCAGCCTCGGCCGGCGCCGGGCTCTGGGATCTCGATCTCGAAAGCGGAGTCTACTGGCTCACCGATAAAACTCGCGAAATGTTCGGTTTCGGTCCTGACCTGACGTTGACGCGTGAGGATTTTATCAAAGTGGTCCATCCCGACGACCGGATGCGGATCAAAGAAGCGACGGCCGAGGCCGTCAGCACCAGAGAAGAGACCAGCGTCGAATACCGGGTTGTTCTGCCGGATGGCCGGCTCCGGTGGATGCAGACGCGGGGACGCGTCCAAAAGGAATCGCTGCGCGAGAAGATCATGCTCATGGGCGCGACCCTCGACATCACGGAACGCAAGCAAACGGAACAGCAGCTTGAGGAACAACTCCGGGAGATCGATCAGCTGCGCAAACGCCTTGAACAGGAAAACGCTTACCTGCGCGACGAGGCGGCGGCGTGCCGGGAGCAGCAGGGCGTACTCCATGTCGGCGGCCGGATGCAGACGGTCATGGCCCAGGTCGAGCAGGTCGCGGGGACCGGGAGCACGGTGCTGATCCAGGGGGAAACCGGAACCGGCAAGGAAGTCTTTGCCCAGACCATCCATCGTCTCAGCCCCCGGGGTAAGCGGGTGATGGTCAAAGTGAATTGCGCCGCATTGCCGGCGGCCCTGGTGGAAAGCGAACTCTTTGGGCGCGAGAAGGGGGCTTTTACCGGCGCCCTCAGCCGACAGGCGGGGCGCTTCGAGGTCGCGGACGGTTCGACGTTGTTTCTGGACGAGATTGCCGAGATGCCCCTCGAAACCCAGGCCAAGCTGCTGCGGGTCTTGCAAGAGGGGGAATTCGAACGCCTCGGCAGTTCCAAAACCATCAAGGTCGATGTGCGGGTCATTGCCGCCAGCAATCGCGATCTGGCGCTCGAAGTCGAGCAGGGGCGCTTCCGTCGCGACCTCTTTTACCGTCTCAACATCTTCCCCATACAGCTGCCGCCATTGCGGGAGAGGGCGGATGAAATCCCCCAGCTGGTCTGGCAGTTCGTCAACGAGTTCGGCGAACGCATGGGAAAAAAAATCCATCGTATCGCCAGTCGCGACATGGAGCAGCTCAAGGCCTATGCCTGGCCGGGGAACATCCGCGAACTGCGCAACGTCATCGAACACGCCCTGATCGTCAGCAAAGGGGAAACCCTTGAACTGCACCGACTGGCCGGGGAGGATCCGGCGCCGGCGGCGGTGACCCTTGAGGAGATGGAACGCCGGCATATCCAGGACGCCCTTGTGGCCACCCACGGCAAGGTCAAGGGGGCGGGAGGGGCGGCGGAACGGCTCGGCATACATCCGTCAACCCTCTATTCCCGCATGCTCAAGCTCGGCATCCATCCGGCCCGCCCCTGACCCGAAGCGGTCGACATCTCAAACAGGCGTTCGAAATATCGTCTTTCCAGCCGGGCTTCCTGCCCGGCTTTTTTTCTGCATCAAGCCGTAAGGTCCCGCCATATCAGCGCCTTACGCCTTCGTCTCCGGCACCCACCCCGCTGGCATGATTCATGGTAATGCCTTAACCATATGTATATCTCCGTCATCAAAATCTATCCGCCGCCCGGATGCGAGAAGGCCGTCATCGACATTCTCGATACCCTGAAAGGGCCGGTTGCCGCCAACACCGATTCTCTCGGCTGTACGGTGGCGCTGGAGGGGGATGAGGGGAGCGAGGGCAAAGCGGTCTGCTACACCGAGCGCTGGCGCACCCGCGAGGCCCTTGACGGACATCTGCGCTCGCCGCTCTATGGGCGACTGCTGGAAGCCATGGAATGTTCCTGCAAGGCGCCGGAAGTCGAATTCTACGAGGCGACCGACGTCGGCGGCCTGGAGCTGGTCGAAAAGGCCCGAACCACAAAAAAAACGGCACCGGGCGGGATTCAAGAGCGAGGCGAAATTTAGCGAGGGTCAGTATTCAACCCCAGGCGGTGATTAAACGGCCCGCCGGAAGAGGAGAGACAAGGATGAAACTCAGACCAGCACCACCGGCGGCCTCAGGCCTATTCGCCCTAGCCATGACCGCGGCCTGCGCGGCGACCGCGATGGCGCAGACCGGGCCGGACCGCACCGTTCTGCCGATCCCGGAACCGCAACCCCCGCAAAGCAACGTGCTCGATGTCCGCGACGCCACGGCGCCGGAACGCTTTCAGGTCAAGGCACCGGACGGGGCGCCCAACGTCCTGGTCGTACTCATCGACGATCTCGGCTTTGCTGGCACCGGCACCTACGGCGGGCCGATCGCCACCCC
>DIVU01000112.1 GCA_002423365.1 Desulfuromonadaceae bacterium UBA6124
TCGAGGCGACCAATCCCTGCGGCGAGCAACCGCTCCTCCCCTACGAATCCTGCAACCTCGGCTCGATCAATCTGGCGAAAATGGTCAAGGACGGCGACGTCGACTGGGCGCGACTGAAGGCCGTCGTGCGCCTGACGGCCCGCTTCCTCGACAACGTCATCGAGGTCAACAACTATCCCATTCCCCAGATTGCCGAAATGACCCGCAGCAACCGCAAGATCGGTCTCGGCGTCATGGGCTGGGCCGACCTGCTGATCCTCCTAGGCCTGCCCTACAACAGCGACGAAGCGGTGGAGTTGGGGGAACAACTGATGAAGTTCATCACCGACGAAGCCCGGCAGATGTCCATGGAGCTCGCCGCCGAGCGCGGTCCCTTTCCCAACTTCAAAGGGAGCGCCTTTGATCAGAAGGGGAGCAAGCCGGTGCGCAACGCCACCAGCACCACCATCGCCCCGACCGGCACTATCTCCATCATGGCCGGTGCTTCCAGCGGCGTCGAGCCCCTCTTCGCCGTCTCCTACGTCCGCCAGGTGCTGGATAACGACATTCTCGTCGAGGTCCACCCGCTCTTTGAAAAGATCGCCCGTGATCGGGGCTTCTATTCGCCGGAGTTGATGAAACTCATCGCCCAGCACGGCACGGTGCAGGACATCCCGCAGGTGCCCGAGGATATCCGCCGGGTCTTCGTCACCGCTCACGACATCACCCCCGAGGATCACATCCGCATGCAGGCGGCTTTCCAGAAATACACCGACAATGCCGTCTCCAAAACCGTGAATTTCTGCAACAGCGCCACCCGCGAAGATGTCGCCACCGTCTACCGGCTGGCCTACCACCTGGGCTGCAAAGGGGTCACCATCTACCGTGACGGCAGCCGCGACCAGCAGGTTCTGTCCGTGGGCAAAGAGCAGACGGCGCCGGAGGACACGGTCCCCCGCGAAACCAAGAAACAGGGTCGCAAGCGCGAGCGCCCCCGGGCCCTGCGCGGCGCCACCTATCAGATGACCACCGGCTGCGGCCCGCTGTACATCACCATCAACGAAGACCAGGAAGGGCTTTTTGAGCTCTTCACCACCATGGGCAAGGCCGGCGGTTGCGCCGCCAGCCAGTGCGAGGCCATCGGCCGTCTCGTCTCCCTCGCCTGGCGCAGCGGCGTGCAGGCCCGACAGGCGGTGAAGCAGATGATCGGCATCACCTGCCACAAGCCCGCCGGTTTCGGTGAAAACCGCATCACTTCCTGCGCCGATGCTGTGGCCAAGGCGATCCAGATGCACATGGCCCAGCATGGCGAGGACGGCGTCGCCATCAAGCACAACGGCGGCGCCTGCCCCGAATGCGGCGGCCCGGTCGAGCACGAAGGCGGCTGCTGCGTCTGCCATGCCTGCGGCTACAGCGAATGCGCCTGATTCCCTAACGTCAAACGGCCTCCCTCGGGAGGCCGTTTGACGTTTAGCGGCAAGAAACTAATAAAATTCCAAAAGTTCCGACCATTCAAGGTTACTTCAACCGCAGAATCCGCCGGGCGCCGTGGAGCACGATCAGGCCGATGACCGTGCCGACGATCAGGTCGGGAAGGCGCGAACCACTGAAGGCGACCAGGGCGCCGGCGACGATGACCCCGAGGTTGGCGATGACGTCGTTGGCCGAGAAGATGTAGCTCGCCTGCATGTGCGCGCCCCGGTCGCGCTTGCGGGCGATCAGCATGAGCGAGAAGACATTCGCCGCCAGGGCCCCCATCCCCATCCCCATCATCAGCGCCGAAACCGGTTCGCTGCCGTAAAGGAAACGGCGCAGGACCTCGGCGAGAGCGCCCAAGGCCAGAGCCAGCTGCAACCAGCCGGCGAAGCGGGCGGCGCGCAACTTCAGTCGGGCCGCGCCCCCCACCGCGTACAACGCCACCCCGTAAACGGCGGCGTCGGCGAACATATCCAGGGAATCGGCGATCAGTCCCGTCGACTGCGCCAGCAAGCCAACGGCCATCTCGACGACGAACATGCCGCCATTGATCGCCAGCAGGGTCTTCAGGGTTTTAGCCTCCGCCGCATCCTCCGAGGGGTCCTTCGCCACGACCTCGGTCTCGGCAACCCCCTCCGAAGCAAGCAGCTCCGCCCCCAGCCCGAGCGGTTCGAGCCGTCGCAGCACCGCCGCCGCCTCCCCGCGATGGACGACCGTCAGCCGCCGAGCGGAAAGATCGAAGGCCAGGGACAGCACCTCCCCGTGATCGTCCAGCGCCATGCGGATAAGATTTTCTTCCGAGGGGCAATCCATTTTGGGAACGGCGAAGGTGCTGCGCCGAACACCCTCATTTTCCTCCGTCATCTCCGCACCTCCGCGTTCGAGCTGATTTCCATTCGAGCCTTGCGCCCCTGCCGCATCCATTTCTTCCCGACTCACCCTTGTCACTCCTCCCTTTTTTCCATGAGCCATCAGACTAACATCATTGAGAAAAAGACGAAAAGATAAATTTTGCTCGGCCGTTTTAATGCTTGGAATACCCTTTACGGATTGCCGGAAAAAACTGTTGGCTAGGTGAATATGTCGTCAAATAACCGACCCTGTGTCAAACAAATGCTTTTTCGCGGCCCCAAAGCCGTGGGCGCGCCATCACCGACCCCTGTTGCCCGAGGAAAAGAAGGTGGGTAGCCGCCACACCTTTTTCCGACAGTTTTGGTCCGACTATTGCTTAGAACAGCAAACGTATCCCATCAAAGAGATATTCACTCATTAAGTCTCCCATTTCTCCCCGCTTGCTAAGGGGGTTTTCTC
>DIVU01000312.1 GCA_002423365.1 Desulfuromonadaceae bacterium UBA6124
GGGCGCCTGAAGCGCCCCGCGTGAATATCCCATTCGCTTATATTCCCGAGAATTCGAGAACCTGAATTTCAGTCATTTCGATTGTTTGGCATAAGAACAGGAATATTTTTTGCCACTGTCATGCTCCTCTGTTATGATTTCAGCCCATCGGAGGTGAGTTAATATGCCGAAAACAGACCGGGAGCGGATTCTTGAGTTTTTACGAGCACATAAGGAAGAGTTGCGCAAACAGTTTGGCGTTACCCGGCTGGGACTGGTCGGCAGTTACGCCCGTGACGAAGCCCGCGAGGAAAGCGATATCGACTTGGTGGTCAGTTTGCAAAGCGAAAACAGTTTTCGCAGTTTTTTCGGCTTGTTGCACTTTCTGCAAGACAATCTCCACGAACGTATCGATCTGGCGACGGAAGCAAGTCTGAAACCTCGGGTTCGAGAGACCATCATGCGAGACATTCATTATGTATAAACGGGATGTCCGTTTGTATCTTGCCGACATCGACGAGGCCATCGCGGCTATCGAGGAATATACGGCGGGGTTGGATTATGAAACCTTTGCCGGTGATCGAAAAACTTATTCCGCAACGCTCAGGGAATTCATCGTCATCGGCGAAGCCATCGCCAATATTCCCGACGAGATCAAAAAAGCGGTGCCAACTATCGAGTGGCGTCTCATCAAGGATTTCAGAAATTTCATCGTTCATGAGTATTTTGGAGTGGATGCCCGGATTGTCTGGGATGCCGTGCGACAAGAACTTCCACTGCTAAAAATCGAGGTGGACCGGTTGCTTCAAGCCGACTGATAGGCTTGCCGGTTCAGTACAAGGTGTCGAGGGAAAAAATAGGGGGCAGGAAGTTCGATGTCCCCGAAACCCGCCGATACTGTCCCCTAAACCTCCGCTTGCCGCTCCGGCGCGGTTGCGCTACCATCGCCGACATTGGAATTATTTTATCGCATGGCTGAGGGAGGGCAATCTTGACCTCAAAACTTGGCGGCATTCCCCTAGTTAAGGAGAAAAGCTCGTCACCTTGTGGAGCAGCATTTACTTTGGTTTCACCTGCAAGTGTTGATGTCCTCCTTTCGTTGGCATCGGCCGAGGTAGAACTCCGGCAGGGTCAAAAGGATGTGGTTGTTCGCTTCAGTGGAGCAAAGAACGCAAGCGAGGCATTCACCAAAGGACATGTGCTGGTCCAGCAGGGACTTGACCTCGCGAGCATTCTCGGACATCTCGATACCGTCATCCGAGATGCAGAAGAGGACCATGTTCTTTGGTGGACGGAACAGGCGGGGCTAGTGGCCCGAATTGTATCTACTATGACTCAAGGAGTAGGTGCTAGCCCTGGCAAACTTGAGGTACGTGATGCTGATGGCAACATCGTGTCTCCCATTAAAATTGAACCACGACATCATATCGGCTTCCGATACTACCGGCTTGCACAAACAACTGATGACTTGTACGACGCTTATCGAAACATGTACCTCGCCTTCGAGGCCCTTCTCAGTTCACGCTTCCCCAAAAAGAAGAGAGGAGAAAATGAGAGGGAATGGCTCGACCGGGGACTTCGTGCCGCAAGTACTAGCGTGTCATTGATTGATCTCGTGCCTAGCACAGAACCAGACCCGACAGCGGCGGTTCTCAAAATAATATACGGTGATGCTCGTCTTCCGCTTTTTCATGCTAAAGCGGGAGAGACGGTTTATGCACCGCACGACTCACCAGAAAATCGAGAGGTTGTAAGCAATGCATTAAATATCCTGACTCGAATCGTCCTTCGGATGGCGGAAGCATGGTTTGATGCCAGAAGAATGGGTGGTCTTGTGTGGTTGGGATGGATCTATGACATCACCAGAAAGTTCTTAGGGGAAGCTAGAATGTTAGCCTCAGATGATCCCTCACCACCAGATCCTGCCGAGAAAGGCCTAACACATCACCGTTTCAATTCTGCCTTGACGCTTTGTATGCGGCTCGCCCCAGAACTCCAGAAGGGTGATGCTCTAGCTGTTTTGGGCTGCATCACAGAAACTGAACTAAAAAACCTCTCTGTACTACGCCGAGTTGATCTGGTGTCAAATGAACAGCCGATACTAATGTTGACGTTGGATGCTGGACTTACGATCAAAGATCTAGCACGCCTTGAGGTTCTCCTCCATGTACGTGCCAACAATCTCAATCAACCGAAATCATTGTTTCGCCAATAGGAGACTGTTCCATTGCCAGCATATGGACCGAGTTCCGGTATCCGCAACGGCGAGTTGAATCTACCCGCAGACCGGAAGAGTTCCGGTGACAGGACATTTAACCCTCAAAACATACCGTTAAACAATCCGAATTCCACTGACCATAAGCCAAAAGCCACCCGCAGGTCATCAACCCGCAAGCGGCTTCCTTCTCTCACTCAATCCACTTCATCCCCTCGCCCACCAACCCACGCCATCTTCAATCCACGGCAAAAACCTTAGCGCGAACGTATCCGGGCGGCAAGGGGAAAACCGGCGACTCGATACCCGCCAACCTACCGGTCGAGGCCCAGCCGCCCCACCGGCCAAAAAGAACAGGGCGCCTGAAGCGCCCCGCGTGAATCCTCAAGAATTTTCTTCTCCCCCGCTCATTCCTTCTCCTCGCCGAACCACTTGTCGAACCAGGTGCGGTGATCCTTTTCCGCGAGGATTTTCAGGTCCTTGGGGCCGAGCCAGATGCCGCCGCAGCCGGGGCATTTGTCGAGGGGGACGTCACGGAAGGTCATGGGCTGGATTTCGTCGCCGCACTTGGGGCAGCGATTATGGCAATGGGAGCGAATGAGCTGTTCGCGGGTTTCCTGCCTGAGCTTCTCGATCTTCTCTTTTTCTTCGTTGTAGAAATACTGATTTTCGAGGGCCTTCTTGCGCTCGTCCCAGAGATCGGTCATGGTCGCCTCCACAGGTTGCCGGTTTTCTTAATCATACCAGGCAACCGCCGGGCAACAAGGGCGAGATTCAGAGAACCTCTTCGACGGTTAAATAGCCCGCGCCATAGGATGCGCCCTTCCCCAGGTTGAGCAAGGAGGCGAGTCGCAGCAGCCAGAGCAACTCCGCCAGCCCTTCTCCGCCGAGATCGAGCCGCCCTGCGACCCCGCCGAGCTCCCGGGACTCCATCCCCTCATCATCCTCCAGTACCCGCCAGTCCCGCCAGCGCAGGCGCGCACCCAGCACCTCGACCCGGCGCGCGGCGTCGAGCAAGGGGGCGGGATCGTCGAAGAGTTCCACCTCGCAATGGGCGTGAACCATGGAACCGACTCGTCGCAGAATAAAGGGGAAGAGGCTCTCCCAGCCGGGACGAAAGAGCGGGCGGCCATTGGCGAGCAGCCGCGCCGGGGTATGAATGGTCAGGCGTATCCGTTCCGCCATCGGCAGGCCGTCGAGCCACCAGTCGGCGCGGGTCAGCACCAGCGGCAGCGGGGCGGCGGAAGCCAGGGACCAGATCGGGGCGCGGTTGCCGGCGAGATCCTCGGCCAGCACCCTGGTCAGAGTAAATCGCCCCTGCCCCCGATCAAGCCCCAGTTCGCCGAGCGCCAGCCACACCCGGCAGAGGGAGGCGAGTTGCCGCATCCCGCGGCCAAGGAGCAGCAGCGGCAATTCGATTGTTTCACCGGCGGCCAGTTCGCGCGGCAGGCTGGCGGGCGGTTGCAGAACGAAGGCGGGACCGGGACGCTGATAACGGCGCTGGGCGTAAGGATCGGAAGAAACGGGGGGGTCGAAAAACGCCGCGAATGTTTCCGGCGCCAGACCGGCGCGCCGCGCCGCCCGCCGCAGTTGGCCGCGCAGGCCCGGCAGAACCGCTTCGGTAAAGGTGAAGGGCTCGCGAAATTCGAGCACTAGCGCGGCGCGGATGAATTCGATGCGCTCCCCCTGGGGGATGGAAAAAGGAGCATTCATGACCGTCGGCCTTGACCGCGCCGACCGAATTCCTCTTCCACCAGCTGTTTCTGGCCGGGGGCCAGGCGCTTGGAAGCGAGCAGCCCGCGCAGATCGGCGGTCGTGAGTCGGGGCAGATGGACGGTGAACCAGACCGCCGGGCTGCGGGGATTTTTCAGCAGGGCCAGGCGGACGTTGGGGCGCTGTTGCCAGCGGGGATGGCGGGCGATACAGGAGATCGTTTCGGGAGCGGCGACGGGACCGTTGAGAAACTGCAAAACGGAGACCTCGCGCAAGCGGTGGTTTTGCAGACAGGCCTCCAGCAGGCGGATATCCCCTTCCTTGAGCAGGGCATCGACCAGAGTCGCCGTTCCGCGCCGAGCCAGGGTCAGCTTGTTGCCGAGGGGGACGGTCGGCAGCCGGTGCAGGATCATCCGTTCGGCGGCCACCTTCTGGTCCGGGGTCACGCCGGGGAGATAGCAGATTTCCAGCAGTTCGAAAAGGTAGAGTTGGCCGAGCAGCCCTTGCAGGACCATGCCCGGGGTGCCGGGATGGCGGCTCAGGGCGACCTTGAGACGATGACTCGTCTCAGTCGCGCCGAGACGGGAAATTTCCTTGAGCAGATCCTCGGGCAGATCCCGACGCTTGAGCAGCGCCAGTAAATGCTCTTCGCTCAGCCGGGAATTTTTCAGCAAGGTTCGCAACACTTCGCCCGAGGGATCTTGCAGCAGGGTGAAGAGTTGCGCGGCATCGGCGGTCAGCGCCCGATGCAGACGCCGGGCGAGATCGACGTTGAAAGCCTGCTCCCCCCTCAGTTCGGACATGACTCATGCCCTCCCCCGCCTATTCGTCGTCGCCGCCGGAAAAACCGTAGCGGCCGAGGAATTCGACCTTGAAAGCCTTGAATTCGTTGCGTTCGATGGCGGCCCGGGTCTGCGCCATCATGTCCAGATAGAAGTGGACATTGTGGATCGCCGAGAGAATCGCCGAAAGGATCTCGTTGGCATTGAAAAGATGATGGAGATAGGCGCGGGTGAAGTTCCGGCAGCAGTAGCAGGAGCAGGAAGCGTCCACCGGATAGAAGTCGCGCCGGTAGCGGCGATGGGTCAGGCGCAGCTTGCCTCGGCTGGTGAAGAGGGTGGCGCTGCGGGCGTAGCGGGTGGGAATCACGCAGTCGAACATATCCATCCCCCGCTCGACGCTTTCGAGGATGTCCTCGGGCAGCCCGACCCCCATCAGATAGCGGGGTTTGTTTTCCGGCAGGAAGGGAGCGGTGTAGTCGACGACCTTTTTGAGCAACTCCAGCCCCTCGCCGACGCTGACCCCGCCGATGGCGTAGCCGGGGAAATCCATGGCGGTCAGGGCCTTGGCGCAGTCCCGGCGGAGATCGTCGTAGACGCTCCCCTGAACGATGCCGAACAGGGCCTGATCCTTGCGTTTGTGGGCCTTCAGACAGTTTTCCGCCCAGCGCAGGGTCTTGCCGATCGACTTGGCGGCGTAGTCGTGGGTCGCGGGGTAAGGAATACACTCGTCGAAGGCCATGATGATGTCGGCGCCGAGGGCGTTCTGGATAGCCATGGCCTCGGCCGGGCCGAGAAAGATCTCGTTGCCGCTGACCTCGTGTTTGAAAAAGACGCCGTCCTCGGTGATCTTCTTTTTCGGCAGGGAAAAGACCTGAAAACCGCCGCTGTCGGTAAGGATCGGCTTCTTCCAGTTCATAAAGGCGTGCAGCCCCCCGGCCTTTTCCACCAGCCCCTCGCCGGGACGCAGATGCAGATGGTAGGTGTTGGAGAGGATGATCTGGGCGCCGGTCTCCT
>DIVU01000310.1 GCA_002423365.1 Desulfuromonadaceae bacterium UBA6124
GTTCTGGAGTCCGAGCAGGGACGAATGGCAGCTCGAACAGTCGCCGTTGGCGGTGATGCCGATGTGACAGAAGGAACATTCCCCTTGCAGGTAATACGACGTCTGATGATGGGACGCCACCGTGGTCGCACCGTGGCAGGTGGTGCATTGGAGCGATTGTTGCGTCACGGTAGTGGTTACCGCCGAAATGGCCGCTGGTGCCCATAACAGGACCAGCAGCAGGGCCAGTTGCAGGATTCGCCCCGGCAAAAGGGGCCTTTTGACCATTGTGTCAATTTTCATGCGCTCTCTCCTTTTTCATTTTCCCAATCCCCTTAGCCCCGGTTTTCTGTTGATGAAAAGATCCAACAATGATTCCGTCGTCGCTGCCTCCTTTGGCAAAAATCCAAACCAAATCCCGTCCCTGGGCGCACCGTGCTCCGGGATCTTTACTGCTGGTACACCTCAAGTTCGTAAAATGAAAAACCCGAGAAGCGCGCATCCTCGCAATCGATCAACACATACCGGGCATCCCGGGGAATGAAGGAGATCGTGTCCACGCCCCCGTCCCCGCGATTGATTTCCATGACCCGCGTCCAATTGCTTCCGTCCCTGGATATTTTGATCTGATAGTTTTCGGCGTACTCGCTGTGCCAGCGCAACACCACCCGGCCAACCTTGACGACAGTCCCCAGGTCGACCCGCAGCCATTCGTCCTCGTCGTCGTTGGCCCACCAGCGGGAACTGGCGCTGCCGTCGACCGCCCTGGTCGGCTCGTACCGGTAAACATAGCGCGAGCTTTTGACGGAACGTTTCAGAGCCAGGTTCTTGGTGCTCAGGGTGCCGGTGCCGGAGCAGGTGGAACTCGTGGCGCAGTCCGGGTCGGCGCAGTCGAGCAGTCCGTCGCCGTCGTTGTCGATGGCATCGGTGCAGATCTCCGTCAGCGGCAGGGACGGGGACTGTCGATAGATTTGCACTTCGCGGATCGAAAAACCCGAGCCCCGGGCATCATCGCAGTCGATCAGGATAAAGCGGGCATCCGTCGCCGCGAAGCTGAGCGTGTCCACCCCACCGTCGCCACCATCGATCTCCTTGACGGTGGTCCAGTAGCGGCCGTCCTTGGACACCTTGATCTGGTAATCCTCGGCGTATTCGGTGTGCCAGTTGATCGTCACCTTGTCCACCCGGTAAATACCCTGCAAATCGATCCGCAGCCATTCGTCCTCGTCCTCGTCAACCCACCATCGGGTATTGAGGTCACCATCGACCGCTTTCGCAGCTCCGTAGGAATATTCGGAGTCGGACGCAAGCGCCGTGTAGTTGATGGTCTGACCGACCCCGGCGCAAAGGGAACTGTCGGCGCACGCGGAATCCGCGCAGTCGGTCTGGCCATCGAGATCGTCATCCAGTCCGTTGCCGCAAATCTCCACAAGACATGCCGAACGTTGCTGACATTGGCTGTCGGCGCAATCGACCAGCCCATCGCCGTTGTCGTCGATGCCGTTGGTACAGAGTTCCTCGGCGACCGGCTGGAGACAGTTCGGATGTCCGCCGCATTTGTCGTCGTCGCAATCGAAAAATCCGTCGCCGTCGTTGTCGATCCCGTCGTCGCAGATTTCCACCGGCGGCGGCAGGCAATTACTGGTGCTGGCACAAACCGGGTCGGCGCAATCGACCAGTCCGTCATCATTGTTGTCGACGCCGTCGTCACAGGTTTCGGTCAGGCAGCTGTCGGTGTTTCGGCAGGCGGGATCGGCACAGTCAAGTAACCCGTCGCCATTATTGTCAAGGCCGTCGCCACAGACCTCCACCGCCGGCAGCTGGCACTTACCGGAACTCATGCAGGCCGGATCGGCGCAATCGACGAGGGAATTGCCATCGTTATCGAAGCCGTCGTCACAGATTTCCACGGCCGAAAGGCAGGCGGCTGTGCCGGAACAGGTCGAATCGGCGCAATCGGTCAAGCCATTGCCGTTATTGTCGAGATTATCGCCACAGATCTCCACCGGCAGATTCGGCAGGGTGAAGTTGGCGGTGAGGGTTTGGCCCTTAGCGACGGAAACCGTCTGACTGGCTGGCGCATATCCGGACTTTTCGGCGGTCAACAGGTAGCTTCCCGGCGCAACATCAACCAGGGCGAAGGTTCCGTTGACGCCCGTGGCGGCGGAAAGAAGGCCGTCCTGGGTGGAGACCGTTGCTCCCTGGAGGGGGTTGAGTTTGGCATCGCGCACGACACCCGTGATGCTTCCGGGGGTGACCAGGGGATTCAATACGAAGTTGGCCGTCGAGGTTTGCCCGTCGCCGACCGATACGGTCCGGCTTGCAGCGACGAAGCCGTCGAGGGTCGCCACCAGGGTATGGGTTCCGGCGGGAAGATCGACCAGCGCATAGGTTCCGGCTTCGGTGGTCAAGGCGGAATATGCGCCGTCCCCGGTGGCGATCCGGGTCCAGGCCAGGGGGGCGCCGCCGCTGTCGCTCACCGAGCCGGTGACCTGGCCCAGGGGAATGGCCGGGGGCGGGGTCTGACAACTGACGTTGAAGTCGGGGGAGTAAGACATCGAAACGGGATCGTAGGCCATGGTGTGGCAATTGAAGCAGGTGTAGACGACCTGATCCACCAGAACATGGTGGCGGTCGGCCAGCGAGCCCGTGTGACATTGAATACAGTCGCGAGTGACGGCCGGTTCGTATTGCAGGGTGGTCTGGTTAAAATTCATGGCATGGCAGGACAGGCATTCCAGGCCATTGGTGTTGACCAACAGGTGGTGGCGGTCAGCCAGAGTTGCGCCATGGCAACAGCGACAATCAGCTTCAGTCAGTCCCAGATCCGAAGCGAGAGCGCTCCCCGAAAACACGGGCAGCCCCGCCAAGAACAGCACGAAGGTCAACGCGCTGACCAGGGCCAACGCGGTTTTTCGAGATATTTCCTGGATGTTCATCATTTCGCCTCCGTTTTTCGGACAAAAGCGAACGCGAAATGAGGCGATGCCGCCTGGTAGCCGGCTGTACCCTTGGTGCAAGCGTTCACTGATCGGTCCTCTTGTTCATTTAACGACGTATGTTCTCAGTCGTTCATTTGGGGCTCTTGGCGGAGGCCCCTGCGGGATTCTCCGGTTCATGAATTTCAATCGTGGCATTCTCCCGAAGCATGGCGAGATGATCGGCCATTTTCTTTCGGGAGAACTCCTTTTGTAGATACGTGGTGAAAAAGTCTCGCACGTCTTCAAAGGGGGCGATGTACCCTTTCGGATAACGCCGGACGACGTCGATAATGTGATAGCCGAATGCCGTCTGGATAATGTCGCTGGGCTTGCCCGGCTCGATGGTAAAGGCGACGGCATCGAATTCCGGCGGCATATAGCCGCGCTTGCGCTCACCGAGGTCGCCACCGCTGGCCGCGACGGCATCCTCGGAATATTCCTTGGCCACGGCGTCGAAGTCTTTCCCCTCGGCCAGTGCCTTGGCGGCCTGCTCAATTTTTCCCCGGGCCGCCTGTTTCTGCTCTTCGGTGGCGTCCTCGGGGATCAGGACGAGAATATGCCGCACATGCACCATTTCCTCGGCGGAGGCGAAATTGTGCTTGTTCTTTTCGTAGAACGCACGGACCTCCGCATCGGCCACCCGCGGGTCGAGGAGATCATTTTTGATCAGGTATTCGCGGATCATGACCTGACGCAGCGCCAGATCGGCGATTTCGTCATCGCTCTTGTTCTTCATGGTTTCGGGATAACCGGCCTTAAGCGAATGAATTTCTTCGGTCACCCTTTTTTCAAGATCAGGAATCGTCAGTTTCCGGCCGGCCTGAAAGAGCAATTCGGTATCGATAACCTGGGCCAGGGCCTTCTGGCGAAACCTGGGTAATTGGGCGGAAGCCTTATTCGCAGCGCCAACACTATCGGCCTTTTCAATAACGGGTTTCAGGCGGCTTTCTGGAATCGGCTGGCCGTTGACCACGGCGACGATGGCTTGCCCCTCGGCGGCTACCGACGCTGGGTCCTCGGCCAGCGCCCCGGCGGGGCACAGAAGCAGGGTGGTCGCTAAGGCAACGGTGATGGCGAAACTCCAACGAGATACGAGCATTCGGGCATTCTCCGGTTATGGCGATGTTCGAAAAGGCGTGTTTAAAAAGTTTTACGGATTTCGACCTCGGCGGTCGCTCCCCGCTTCCCTTTGGGAATGAAGACAACGTCAAGGGTTCTCCCCGCGGCGTTCAACTCGATGGCGGAGACCGACGAGGCGGTGCGTTTAAATTTCACCCAGTCCGAGAGTTCCGGGACGCGAATCCCGTTTTCATAAACCTGGATGACAACGCCAGTGAGGCTGTTGTTGATAAAAGAAAGGGTGAATTGACCATCGACGAGAGTCATCCGCTCGCTGGAGCCCATCCCCCCGGCATCCCTGGAAAGAACCAGAGTGGTAGGGGCCTCCGGATTATCGCCGTCGGTGGCGATATTGACCAGCCCGTAGCCAGAGGTCGTATCCGGCCCGGTCGGACCCAGATCGATCGCGGTGTTCTGTAATTTGAGCCGCACGTCCCGGTTGTCCGTCAGTCCGTCGCCATTGGCATCCTCGACGCCGGTCGCAAGGAGCAGGGCCGCGATGCCGGCGACATGGGGCGCGGCCTGGGAGGTTCCACTCAGATAATTGTAGCTGCCGCCGGCAATGGTGGAGTTGATGCCGATGCCGGGAGCCGCGAGTTCGACCTCGGGGCCGATAGAGGAAATGGCCGCCACCGCATCGTCGGGCGCCGTGGCGGAGACGGCGACGACCGAGGGATAACGGGCCGGGAAGAGTACCTCGCTTCCGAAAGTATTGCCGGCCGCGGCCACCATGAGGATGCCGGCGTCGTAAGCGGCCTGACAGACCTCTTCCAGGGCCGGGGAAGGATTGAACAGGCCAAGACTGAAATTGATGACGTTCATTTGATTGGCCACGGCCCATTCGATGCCGGCGATGACCGCGCTTTCCGGACCGAAACCGGCGCCGTCGAGAATCTTGACGGCGTAAAGTTCGGCATTTGGTGCAACACCGACCACTCCGGCATCGTTTTTCGCCGCGGCGATCACCCCGGCGACGTGGGTACCGTGACTGTTCCAGCTATCGTCGTACGGGTCGTGGTAGTCGGCGTCGAGGGAAACGAAATTATCTCCGCCCCGATAGGCGGCGACAAGCTCCGGATGGGTATAATCGATGCCCGTATCCAGCACCGCGACCTTGACGCCGTCGCCGAGAATACCCTGGGCGTGGGCCGCCGTCGCGCCGATATGATCGACGCCCCAGGCGGCATCATACTCGGGACCGCCGAGAACGGGCTCGATGGCCATGGCCATCGCCTCCGGAAGCACATAGGCCACGGAAGGATCGGCCTTCAAGCGGGCGATTTCTTCTTCCGGAAGGTGCGCGGCGATGGCCCGGGCCAGTTTGAATTGACGTTTAATCTTGCCTTTATGCCCCTGGACCCGAGTTTTCTCGGCAACCCCGGGTTTTTTGTGGAAACCGATAATGACGGCCTGGTCCGCCGACCAGGCGACCGAGGCCGCGCAGAACGAGAGCGCCGTGCAAAGCATGACCAACCCGTGAATCCTTCCGTTTTTCATTTCAAGCCCCCTGAAAAATTGGTTATTGGATGGTTCGAACTATTTTAAAAAAGCCCCGCTCGTGACGAGCGCGAGGAAGGCTTTGACTGGCCGATGTTGGTAAAGAGTGAAGAGTGGTTGCGATGCGATGAATATTCTGCCGACGAAGCGCTTGTTTGTCGTGTCTGAATCCTGGTGTTCGAATGATACGGGTCAAGGGAGCTTGCGACGCAAGCTCCCTTGACCCTTTCTATCTTGGATGACCGGCAGGGTGCGTCCGGCCATCCGTCAACGGTTGGTACTTTTTACTTGATGGTGAACTTGATGGCGTTGCTTTCCTCGCCGGCGACCGTAACGGTTACCGGATAGATGCCCCGGGAAATCTTGGGCACGTAGACGGTAACCGCCGTGGCTTTCCAGGAGCTGATCTTGGCTTTGACGGTGCCGAACTCGACGAAGGAGGTTCCCTGGGTCGCACCGAAGTTGCTGCCATAGACGGTGATCCGGGAACCGGCTTTAGCGGTGGTGGTGCTCAGCTTGGTGATTTCAGGCAAGATGACGGGCTGGGGATCGCAGCCGGCAACCGAGCTGGAAGCCTTGCCGAAAATAGCGGCGACTTCGATGGTGTCGCCGGCGGCGCATTGCGCAGTGATTTCGCTGTCGGTCCAGGCGGACACCTGGCACTTGGCGGCGGCGGTGCCGTCCAGCATGGTGACGCTGGTGCCGGAGTTGGCGGCGTCGGCGTAGGCGCCGAAGCCGTTACCGCGGACGGTGACGGTGCCGTTGTCGCAGGCGGCCGAGGTGATCTGGACCGCGGGTTTCACGGTGATAATCATCGGATTGGAGTCCGAGGGACCTTTAACGGCGGTCAGGGTGTAGCTGCCGACGCTCAGGTAGCCGGGGATCGTGACTTCGATGCTGTCATTGGTCTGGCTGACCGGTTGCAGGGTGGTGATGTTGCCCAGGGCGTCGACCAGTTTGATGTCGCAGTCGACCAGGAAGCTGGCGCCGGTCGTCGGATTCACGATGGTGTTGATGAAGGACGCGCCAGCCACGGTGATGGTGGTATCGGTGCCTTCGACAAAGGTCGAAGCGCTCAGGCTGTCGACCGAGGGGATAACCGGGCCGCTATAGGGCGCGGACATGGTCTGGCCGTTGTTGCCGTGGCAGCCCCAGCAGTCCCACTGGGCGCCGATGTGGCCGCGGTAGGCCGGCTCGTTGCCGGGCTGGGTGGCGGCGCCGAGGCCCAACTGAATGTTATGCAGCGAGGCCACGCCGTGGCAGCCTTCGCAGGTCCGGATCGACAGGGACTGGGGAGTCGGGGAGCCCTGGTAGTGACACCATGCGCACTTGGTTCCGTCGACGCCGAAACCGGTGGTGTGGTGGGTTTCGGGATTGCGGTAAACCATGACGCCGGAAGCGACGTCGAGAACCGGAGCGATCTGGAGCGCGGGCAGGGGTACGGTGTTGTGACAGAAGTTACAGTTCCCCGCGCCCACGAGGCCGGCCGTGTCGTCGGCATTCGGTTTTTTGCTCGGCCAGGGGGTGACGATGCTCGGCTGATAGGTCGGGATGTAGTGACCGTCATCCATGTTCTGGACGAAATCGCCATGGCAGGCCACGCAGTCGCCGCCCTGAGCGGTGGCGGTCATGTGATGCACGGTGCCCTCGCCGGCATTCTGCGCGTGGCAGAGCATGCAGTCGCGGAAGGGTTCGAAAACAAAAGAGAAGGTGGCGGGATCCCAGGTCTGGGTGTGGCAAGTGAGACACTCGTAGATCCCTCCGCCAACCGTGGGGTTGGGAGCGGCGGTCAGGCTGGGTACGGGTTGGCCGACCACCAGGTGGTGGCGGTCGGGCAGGTAGGTGGAGTCAACCGCGCTGATCGGCGGGGCCTGATTGTGGCATGCGCGGCAGTCGGCCTCGGACAGAGCGTCGAAAACGCTGTCGGGAATCCCCAGGCTCTGGTTGACGGGCGGCGGCGGCTCCATGCTCCAACAGGTGGAGGCAATGAGCAGAATGGCGAAGGTGGCAAGCATCGCGTTGGCGAACTTCTTCATTTTGCGTTCCTTTCCTTTTTCTCGTTTGGGTGGTTCAGTGTGAGGTTGCAGTACCCTGGTTTTTCTTACCTGAAAATGGATTGCTGATCTTTCACCTCCCTTCTGGGACGCCAGGGCCGGGGTATCAATAAAGCTTCGGATTCCATGAAATTCTGTGCGGTTCCCCAAACTCCTAGACATATGTTTCGGCAACTCGGTGTCGATGGCTCCAGGGCGTTAAAAACCTGGGGAACACTTCACCGCAACGACGAAGCCTTTTCGCCCGCAGGGGAAAAGTGCCCATCGTACATTTCCGGACTTCCTCGACTTGCGCGGAATGCCTATTCGGGCGGCGAATAAACCAAGCCTCGCAAGGGCCGGACTCTTGGCGGGTCGCCCAGGGGCTAAACCACAGCCGGAATCGACGGTCGCGGGCTTCGGTGTAACACCTTAATCTCTTCCGGACCTTGCCGGCACCGGCTTACCAGTAATTACTGAAGAAACTTTGGGGCGATACGTGGAAAGACGGACGAGGGGAGGGGAATTTGGCGGGCATTTCAACAGGAATAGGTCGCTACGCCATGCCGGCGGCATGGCTTGATTTACTCGTGCGGTCGCGACTACGGACTGGCTTGACAAGGTTTCCTCGTTTTTCATTTGAATGGCGCGTGTTGTCCGGCGGTTCGTCTTGTTCGAGGAATTGTCCTTCCATTCACTGCTTAACGCTGGTGCTGCTCGATGAAATTCCCCCCGGAGATTCCCGCGCGTTTGACCGTGGCAGGGCAGGAATCGATCCCTTGGAAAAACCAAACTGCGTAACCAATCTTAGCGATTTCGGATCAACGGCAGTGAATCCTAAAACCGCGATAGCATCATAGCCATACTGTCAACTTTGTCAACAAAAACTTATAAGAGTCGGCTAAGCACCTTCAGAAACCTTATCGAGAATCTCGACCGCACCGTCAGTACCGAAATGCACTCCAATACCATAAATTCTTCCACATCAACATTATCGGAAATACCTGTTTTTTTCGAAAACCTACATACAAAAGTCATGTAGGCCTGAACATGCGTAGCTTTTTCGAAAGATACGCCAACCTCGTCAAAAAAGGAGGGGGCCGGCCTCGGCACCCATTCGGCGATGATGGCGACGGGCACACCCCGGTGATGGTGGAACTGATGAAGTTGCCTGCCGAAACCAAAGATCCGGCTGACGCCATATCCTGCCCCCCCCACGAGTTCCCTGTCGTCAAAACAGACGATCCATTTCGGATAAATAACTCCGCCTCCTATGAAAAAACCGGCGGAACACGCAGAATGTTCCGCCGGGACTGGAGTCGATCGAGTGGGTCGTTGATTTACTTCTTCCCGCCTTTAGCCGCATTGACGTAGATATCGAGGGTCGTCGTCTGTCCGGAAAGCAGTTTGGGTTCGTAAACAACCACTTCGGGCACCGTCGTTCCCAACAGGTCGGCCGCATCCAGCGAACCCAGGACGGTGTTGCAGGGGATGGTGAAGCTGCGCGGAACACCATTAGGGTCGACCAGATTGTAGATGGCAGTTGGGTCGAAGCTGAAGGTCAGACGGTACCAACCCGATTTCGGTTCGTTCGGCAGCCCGATGCTGGCCATGTCAAACTTGGCCAGATTCCAGTTATAGCCGTAGATGATCTTGCCGGGGACGTTGATTTCGGCGGAATAGGCGGTGGTCAGACCGTCCACCCCGAAGCGGTCGTAAATGGCGCTGTCATACAGGGCGCCGACCGGATTACCGTTGGCTTCTGGATGGTCAGACGGGCGCAGATGGAATAGACGGTGGCCAACGCCGACGGATAGGTGGCGCCGGTCGTGCCCCAGACCTCCTCGATCCCCTCGCCGTAAAGATAGGTCATGTCGTAGCCGCTGATCGGCTCGACCAGATCCTTGAACAGAACTGTTTCTACCCGGATAACCGACGTTTCCGACCAGGTCTGGCGCACGATGTTGTCCGACCAGTCGGCACGGACCACCTCGCCCTCGGCGGCACCGTTGGCCCAACCGGCCTGCCAGGTGTTCTGGGTCTGTTGCAGGTAGTAGGTAATGCCATTGTGCGCAAACGGCTCGACCAGATAAGGCGCGGCTGAACCGCGCAGTCCGGTATTTTCGTTGGTGGGCAACCCGAGGATGCCGATCCCCTCGGCAAAGATCGCCGGGGTCGACAGGTTATTGCCGTAAACTTCGGTCGGTTCGGGCTTGACCGGCTTTGCGGCCAAGGCATTGCCGGCGGCGATCGCCAGCAAGGTCAACCCCAGCAAGATATTCATCATCTTTTTCCACTACTGTCCGGTAAAAAATGAT
>DIVU01000043.1 GCA_002423365.1 Desulfuromonadaceae bacterium UBA6124
TTCAACTGTTACTGCGAACGGACGTAGTTGCGTTGTTGCGTAATCGTCGAGCCGTGTTACCCTTCTCCTCATGCCTCGTACCGCACGCATCGACATCCCCGGTCAGCTTTACCACGTCGTCGCCCGAGGCGTGGAACGTTGCGACATCTTTCGCGACGATAGCGACCGCTCATCGTTTCGTGATCGCTTGGGTTTGCTGCTGCTCGAAACCGGCTCCGCATGTTTCGCCTGGGCGCTCATGTCCAACCACGTTCATCTGCTGCTGCGCCCCGGCCCTTCCGGTCTGGCTACCTTCATGCGGCGCCTGCTCACCGGCCACGCCATCGTCTTCAATCGCCGGCACCAGCGGGCCGGCCATCTGTTTCAAAACCGCTACCATTCCATCCTCTGCGATGCCGATCCCTACCTGCTTGCGCTCGTCCGCTACATCCATCTCAATCCCTTAAAAGCCGGCGTGATCGACAGCCTCTCGGCGCTCGATACCTATCCCTGGTGCGGACATGCGGTTCTGATGGGGAATGCGGTGTTGGCCGGGCAAGCGGTGGACGAACTGCTCGCCCTCTTTGCCGACAGGGCACCGACGGCACGGAACAGCTACCGCGGCTTTATCGAACAGGGATTGGCGGAATGGGGGGATGACGCGGAGACTCTGAGCGCCGACCGGTTGCGCGAGCGGCTGAAAAACTCGGCGGACGACGATGGCTTCGACCGCCGAATTTTGGGTGGGCAGGCATTTGTCGAAACCGTTCTGCCCCAAGCGGCACGGTCGCCGAGGCCCCGGATCGATCTTGCCGAACTGATCCGGCGGTGCGCAAACGAGTTCGACGTGAGCATCGAAGACTTGCGCGGCGGCGGGCGAACCTCGCGATTATCCGCCGCCCGTGCGCTTATCTGCCATCTGGCCATCGCCTACCTGGACATTCCCGGAACCCGTCTCGCCGATTACTTCGAGCAAGCCCGCTCCAGCATCACCCGTTCGGAACGTCGTGGGAAAGAATTGCTGAGAGAGCAGCCCGAGTGGCGAAAACTATGGACTGACAGGTAAAAAGCAACAACGCAACTACGTCCCTGCTACAAAGGTCGAGGCCGGCAGACGTTCGCCCCGTCATGAACTTTTGCGCCGCAGTTGAGGCACACGAAACGGGGATCCTCAAATAATTCCTTGTCGAGTTGCGGGTTGCGTTCTTTGTAGCTCAGCTGACAGGCATGCAGATCGCAATGTTCTTCCGGATTTTCACAGCTCCATTCTGTCATCGGTTCTCTCCTTTGCTCTACTGGGGTAGGTTTGTAGCTACGGGATAATTCCAGAAAGAGGTTATCCCCTGGTCTGCGAAGGGAGAAGTTACATCATCTTCATCCGCTTCTCCCATCCCCTGGGTGTTGAGTTTTTTAATCATACATCGCCTTGACGCAGGCGCAACCCACAGATAGTTTGCCCTGGGATGAATCCGCAATGGCGGTTTCTCGGGCTCCGGCCGAAAAACTTCAGGTTTCTTTGGTAATATTCACAGCGCTAACACGATCCTAACATTTCTCCTGTAAAAGCTGTTCGTTTTGCTGCGAGTCAGGCATAACCATCATTCACGAACGGATTGGGGTCAGGACGGAAATTCCGACCGGCCCGTCGTCCATTTGCGGCGCTCCGGATATTTTCGGCCCCCACAGGAAACGTCCCGCCAACGGTCGCGGGGAAAGGAAAGCTTGACATCATGAGTATGGAACTTCTTTTTGTCGGGGTGGTGATTCTCGGCCTCGTCGCTGTTTTAGACATCATGGTCGGAGTCAGCAACGATGCGGTGAATTTTCTCAATTCGTCCATCGGTTCGCGGGTCGCGCCGCGAACGACCATCATGATCATCGCCAGCCTCGGGATCATGGCCGGGGTGACCTTCTCGAGCGGCATGATGGAGGTAGCCCGCAGCGGCATTTTCCATCCCCAGTACTTTACCCTGTCCGAATTGCTCACCATCTTTCTGGCGGTGATGATCACCGACGTCATTCTGCTCGACCTGTTCAACACCTACGGTCTCCCCACTTCCACCACCGTCTCGGTCGTCTTCGAGCTGCTCGGCGCCGCCGTCGCCCTGGCGGTGTTCAAGCTGCTCGCGACCGGCGAGAGTCTGGTGAACGTCGTCCAGTACATCAATTCGGCCAAGGCCATCACCATCATCATGGGGATTCTGCTGTCGGTGGCCATCGCCTTTGTCTGTGGTGCAATCGTACAATTTTTCACCCGCCTGCTCTTCACCTTCGACTATCAGAAGCGGATCGGCCGTTACGGGGCCCTGTGGGGCGGTATGGCCCTGGCTTCGATCACCTACTTCATTCTGGTCAAGGGTGCCAAGGGCGCCACCTTCATCTCCAAGCAGAACCAGGAGTGGATCAATACCCACACCGGGCTGCTGCTGCTCTTGATCTTCGTGGTGGCGGCAGCGGTGCTGCAACTTCTGCAGCTGCTCAAGTTCAATATTCTCAAGCCGGTGGTGCTGATCGGCACCTTCGCTCTGGCCATGGCCTTTGCCGCCAACGACCTGGTCAATTTCATCGGCGTGCCCCTGGCCGGTCTCCATGCCTATCGGCTCGCTCTGGCCAGCGACAACCCCCTCGGCGTCACCATGGGCGCACTGGCCGACAAGGTCCCTTCGGAAACCTTCCTGCTGCTGCTGGCCGGGGTCGTGATGGTGGCGACCCTGTGGCTGTCGAAGAAGGCCCGCACCGTGACCGAAACGGAAATCAGCCTGAGCCAGCAGGAGGAGGGGAATGAGCGGTTCGAGTCGATTTTCCTCTCCCGGGCCATCGTCCGCCTGGTGCTGCATCTCTCCGACACCGCCCGCTTGGTCATCCCGCAGGGGGTGCGCAACTGGATCGGCCACCGCCTCGATCCCGCCGCCGCCGCGCCGGTGCTGGTCGACGGCCGCAAACCCTCCTTCGATCTGCTGCGGGCCACGGTCAACCTGATGGTGGCCAGCGCCCTGATTTCCTACGCCACCGCCAGCAAGCTCCCGCTCTCGACCACCTACGTGACCTTCATGGTCGCCATGGGCAGCTCCTTCGCCGACCGGGCCTGGGGACGGGATAGCGCCGTCTACCGCGTCACCGGGGTGTTGACGGTGATCGGCGGCTGGTTCCTGACCGCGGTCGTCGCCTTCCTCTCCGCCGCGCTCTGCGCTACCGTCATCTTCTATGGCGAAGCCTTCGGCGTGGCGATACTGCTGGTTTTGGCCGGAGCGATGATCTGGAATGCCCACCGCAAGCACCAATCGATGGTGCGCGAAGCGCAGATGGAAAAGGTCTTCAATCTCAAGACCGTAGACGATCCCCGGGCGGCGGTGGCCATCACCTTCGAGCATATGAGCTTATTGCTCCACGAAATCCGCACCTCCCTCGACGTCTCCCTCGACGCCCTGTTCCGGCAGAGTTTCGACCGTCTCGGCGTCGAACGCAAGAAGATCTCCCATGTTCAGCAGTGGTCCAACATCATCAGTGCCAACGTCTTGAAGGCCATGCGCCTTCTCGATCAGCAAGGTCTGGCCGTTTCCCACCGCTACGCCCAGACCATCCGCCGGCTGCAGAAGCTCACCGACGGCTATCGCGACATCGTGTTGCGCGGCTACACCCATATCGGCAATCACCATAAGGGGTTGCTACCGGTGCAGATCGAAGAACTCGAAGAGGTGCGCCGACTGCTGCAGGACATTCTCCTCGAGGTGGAGCAGACCTTCAGCCGCAAGCAGACCGCCAATCTCGAGCGACTGACGGCCAAAGACCAGCAATTGCGGGCCTTGGCCGCCGATCTCAATCTCCGCCAGGCGGCCCGGATCAAGGACAATACCTCCAAGACCCGGCTGAGCATCCTCTATTACGGCATCGTCGGCAACGCCATGATGCTCTCCAAGCAGAACCTCGAACTGTTGGAGATTTTCGATCATTCCTTCGGGGCTTTCGAAGAGCCGCCGAGTCCCTGAGTGATTTTGTCGCCCTCTCGCGACTCGGCCCGGGCCATGAAATCCCCAGCGCGAGGCACCTGAAACTTATTCCGGCCCGGCCGCGCCTGGAGAGCGTCGGTTGACCGGCACCATCGAGGGATAAAAACGATATTGCCAACAAATCCCCCCTATTCCCCATCCCCGGGACCATGCTAATATCCGCCAGTTTTTTCGACCGTCTGCCCGGCTCTGCCGGCAGACGGTTTTTTGGTCCGCATCTTTTCTTTTCGGGGGTTTTCCATGGGTCTTTCAGAGGACCGTAAACGGCAGTTTATTGAAGAAAACCGCGCGGAATACGGCGAACGCTATGACCTGCTGCGTTTCGCCGATCCGGACCGTCTCGCCGCCGCCACCGCCGAGCGCGAGCACCTATTGGCCGAACTGAACGGGCTCGGCGCGCTGTGCGGTTACGGGGGGACCAAGCTCGACTGCCGCCGCCTTTCCCCCGGCTGTGTCGAGTGCGGCGCCGGGGCCTGGTCGTGCCTCTTTATCAGCGGCAAGTGCAACCGGGACTGCTTCTACTGTCCGACCTCCCAGGATGAAATCGGCCTGCCGACCACCAACACCCTCAGCTTTCGCCGTCCCAGCGATTACGTGGCCTATCTCGAACGCTTCGGTTTCAAGGGGATGAGCATCAGCGGCGGTGAGCCCCTGCTCACCCCTGGCCGCACCCTGGCCTTTATCGCCGCCGCCCGCGCCCATTTCGGCAAAGGGCTACACATCTGGCTCTACACCAACGGCACCCTGGTCGACCGGGAGATGCTGCATCGGCTGCGCGAAGCCGGGCTCGACGAAATCCGTTTCGATATCGGCGCCACCGACTATTCGCTGAAAAAGGCGGCTCTGGCGGCGGAGGTCATATCTAACGTGACGGTGGAGATTCCGGCCGTCCCCGAAGAATTCGGACTGATGAAGGAGAAACTGGCGGAAATGCGGGCAGTCGGCGTCAGCCATCTTAACCTGCACCAGCTGCGGTTGACCCCCCATAACTTCGATAAGCTGATCCAGCGCGACTACACCTATCTGCACGGCGAAAAGGTGACGGTGCTCGAATCGGAACTGACAGCCCTGCGCCTGATCCGTCACGCTTTGGATCGGGGCATCGATCTGCCGGTCAACTACTGCTCCTTTGTCTACAAAAACCGCTTCCAGAAAGCCGCCGCGCGTAGGCGCAACGCCTCCTTCGTCAAGAAGGGCTTCGAGGATCTGACGGAGAGCGGCTATCTGCGCACCCTGACACTGCTCGGGGATACCGACTTGATCGCCGCACAGGCCGAGCGCTTCCGCCAGGCGGGGGCCGCCGCCGAACTCTGGAGCTTCGGCGGCACCAAGGATCGTCTGAACTTCTGTGCCTCCCTTCTACCCCTGGTCGCATGGGGGAATTTCCGCCTGCTGGTCAGCTACGGCGAAGCGGCGCAGATGGCGGCGGTTTCTTACCGCAACGTCTTCGTCGAGGTGAAGCTGACCCCGACGCAGAAACTGGTCATCGAAAAGCGTAAAGTCTGTCGCGACACGGAACTGTCGACGGAAGCGGCAACCGCATTCACGGCGGCGCTTGCCGACGCCGGCCCCTTATTGGAAGACGACCATTGGGAAGATATCCGCCGGTACGAACGCATACCAAAAGGGCTGCAGGAATATTACTGAAGAAAAAAGTCTCTTTCGAGCGCCGTCCGGCTGCGGCTCTCTACGGCCAAGTCGGCATCCTTGCACTTTTTTTACATTGCCTAATCCTTGCGCCATGTTTTAATCTTTCTCGATAAATGCGTCCTGCCACCCTCGATTTTCCCGATCCCGCCAAAAGAGGTTACTCCATGGATCAGCGCATCCTGATTGTCGACGACAGCCCGTCGGTCCTGAAAATTCTCAACGACGCGCTGCGCGCCGAATACCAGATCAGTGTAACCACCAGCGGCAAGGACGCCCTGGCCGTCGCCGCCGCGCAGCATCCCGACCTGATCCTGCTCGACATCAAAATGCCCGACATGGACGGCTACGAGGTCTGCCGCCGGCTGAAACAGTCGCCGGAAACCCGGGACATTCCCATCCTCTTCGTCACCGTGCTGAACGAAACGGAGGATGAAGCCAAGGGGCTGGAGATGGGCGCGGTCGACTATATCACCAAGCCGATCGCGCCCTCCGTCGTCCAGGCCCGAGTGCGGGCGCATATGCGCCTGAAGCGGCATCAGGACCAGCTCGAAGAACTGGTCCGGGAACGCACCCGCGAACTGGTCGAAGCCCGCAGCCGGGCCGAGGAGGCGAACCGCGCCCAGGGGGAGTTCATCACCAACATCAGCCATGAAATCCGCACGCCCATGATCAGCATCCTGGGGATGGCCGAACTGATGGTGGAAACGGAACTGACATCCCGGCAGCGGGAGTGCATGGACACCATCTCCGATTCGGTGACGCAGCTGAAGCGGCTGTTGAACGACCTGCTCGATTTCTCCAGTTTTGAAACCGGAAAAATCGCCCTGGAGAAAGCCCCGCTGGAACCCCACCGGGTTTTTCTCCCCCTGCTCTTGGAATTCCTGGCCAAAGCGGAAAAACGCGGACTGTCCTTCTTCTGGAAGATCGATCCCAAAATCCCGGAAGTGCTTTTGGGGGACGCTGAACGCTTGAAGCAGGCGCTGGCCCATCTGCTCGACAATGCCCTGAAGTTCACCCCTTCCGGCGCCGTCGACCTGAAATGCACCCTTGACGAGAACACAGCGGCGCAGACTCCGGAGCAGCAGGTCATACTGCGCTTTTCAATAACGGACACCGGCATCGGCATCCCGGAGAATGAACAGGAACGGATTTTTCAGCCCTTTTACCAGATCGACGGCAGTCTTTCACGCCGCTATGCCGGCACCGGCGTCGGGCTGGCCATGACCCGCCGGCTGGTGGAAATGATGGGGGGAAGCATCCGCGCGGAATCGGTCCCGGCCGGCGGTAGTCGCTTCACCTTCACCGTGCGCCTGGAGCGCGAGAACGGAAATGCCGTCGCGCCTTCTCATCCCGGCAAGAACTGGAACGACTTGCGCGTGCTGATCGTCGAGGATACCGAACCCAACCGACGGCTCTTCCAGATTCTTCTGGAAAACCAGAAGTGTCAGGTGCGAGTCGCCGACAATGGCCGCAAGGCTCTGGATATCCTTGAAAAAGAGCCTTTTGATCTGATTCTGATGGATATCCAGATGCCGGAGATGGACGGGCTGGAGGCGACCCGGCGCATCCGTGGTGCCAGTGGGGAACATTGGAATCCCGCGATCCCCATTATCGCCCTGACCGCCCACGGCCAGTCAGGGGACCGGAAAAGTTATCTTGATGCCGGGATGAACGACTATCTGGCCAAACCCTTCCGCGCCCAAATGCTGCTGGATAAGATCGAACGTCTGGTGGTGAAACCCGCGCCGACGGAATCCGTTCATGGCCGCTGAAACGGTGGACCAGCCGAGGCTTCTCATCGTCGACGACGCCCCGCAAAACCTGCGTCTGCTCAACGGTATCCTCCGTGGCAACTACCGGATCAGCGTTGCCGTCAGCGGCCTCGAGGCGCTGGAACTGGCCGCTGCCCGGCCGCCCGACCTCATCCTGTTGGACGTATCGATGCCCGGGATGGACGGCTTCGAGGTCTGTCGCCGGCTCAAGGCTGCGCCCGCGACCCAGGAGATTCCGGTGATTTTCGTCACCGGCCTGACGGAAGAGGAAGGACGTTCC
>DIVU01000155.1 GCA_002423365.1 Desulfuromonadaceae bacterium UBA6124
CACATCCTCCACCAGCATCAGGCTCGCTTCGCGCTTGACGCCATCGATCTCGCAGAGCGCCGTTTCACCGGCGATGCTCGTTACCTCCATCGGTATGGCTAGGCACATAAAAATCTCCTGTTGGGCATTCCTTCACGCTCGACCATGGGCAGCCACATGGGGCTGCCCCTACATTTTTTGTCTGCGATTCAATGAGTTCCGCAGCCAATCGTACCAGCNNCTCCATCCCTTCGCCGCTCTGGCAGGAAAGTTCGATGATCTCCAGGCGCGGATTGACCCGGCGGGCGAATTCCCGGCACTTTCCCAGATCGAAACGCAGATAGGGCAGAAGGTCGAGCTTGTTGATCAGCAGCAGGTCCGCGGCCTGGAACATCTGCGGATATTTGAGGGGCTTGTCCTCCCCCTCGGTGATGGACAAGACGGCAACCTTGTGGTCTTCGCCGAGGTCGAAGGCGGCCGGGCAGACGAGGTTGCCGACATTCTCGATCATCAGGATGTCGCAGGCGGCGAGATCGAAATGGTCGACACCGTGACCGACCATGTGGGCATCGAGATGACAGCCGGCACCGGTGTTGATCTGGTGAACGGGAACGCCGGTGGCGGCGATGCGTTCGGCGTCGTTGGCGGTCTGCTGATCCCCTTCGAGGACGGCGAAATGCAGCGCGTCCTTGAGATCGCTTAGGGTGCGTTCGAGAATCGAGGTCTTGCCGCTGCCGGGGGAACTGACCAGGTTGAGCACCAGCAGCCGGTGGGCGGCAAAGCGGGCGCGGTTGGCGGCGGCGAGTCGGTTGTTCTTGCCGAGCAGATCTTCCTCGATGCGGACGATGGTCCTTTGCCCATGCTCGTGCTGATGGTGGTGATCATGATGATGATCCTTCGGCGCGCAACCGCAGTCGAGACACATAGTCAGTCGATCTCCATTTCTTTGACACTGAGTTCCTCCCCGCTGATCCGGCGCGGGGCAAATTCGCCGCAGGCGGGGCAGGTGAAGGTTTGGCTGTCCATGGGGAATTCTTCCATGCAGGCGTTGCAGCGCCCCCGGCCGGGAATGCGGCGGATGGCGAGGGTCGCTCCCTCCAGCAGGGTGCCCCGGCTGCACGCCTCGAAACAGAACTCCACCGCCTCGGGCACGACCCCCGAAAGTTCGCCGATTTCCACCGTCACGCCACGAACCGCCATCGCCCCTTGGTGGCGGGCGGTTTCCTCGCAGATGTCGATGATGCTCTGGGTGATGGCGACTTCGTGCATGGCGCCCTTTCTTTCGGTTGCCGCTTCACTCTAGGGGGTGTCCGCCGGGAAGGCAAGTAGAAGGCTCCGATGAGACAGGTTTAAGCAAGAGCCGTGCGCGAATCGTTGTGCTTCACGTAAAAAACAGAGCGACGAAAAGATTTTTGTTGTGGCCCGTTCTTTGCTAATGGAACGGTGTTTGTTTTTTTGTAATTGTAAAAGCGTGTCTGAACCCGAGGGGAGGGCGTTTCCTTTTGCCCTCGCCGGTCGATATTTTGACAGGTGTCAGAGTCTTGTCACCAACCGGATTGTTCCGGTCCGAATGCCCGGATGTCAGCATCATAACGGAAAGGATTTTTTGTCATGTCATCATCTCGTTTCAGCGTTGGATTGTCGACCCAGATCGCCGGCATGTGTCTGGCCGTCATCCTGACTTTCTGCCTTGCCTTTGCTTGGCTTTATGCCCAGAGCAGCAAGCGCCAGTACGGGGACCGGCGCCTCAAGGTGCAAAATCAGGTGGAGACTGCCTATGGGGTGCTGGAGTATTTCGCCGCTGCCGCCGGGCGCGGCGAATTGACCCAAGCCGAAGCTCAGGAGCGGGCCAAGGTGGCGATCAAGGGGTTGCGCTATGGTTCCGAGGATTACTTCTGGATCAACGACACCCAGCCGGCGATGATCATGCACCCCTTCAAGCCCGAACTCGACGGCAAGGATCTTTCCCAGTCCGCCGATCCCAACGGTAAAAAGTTGTTTGTGGAATTCGTCGAGGTCTGCCGGAAAGAGGGGGGCGGTTTTGTCGACTATTTCTGGCCCAAGCCCGGATTCGACGAGCCGGTGGCGAAGATCAGCTACGTCAAGCTCTTTCCCCAGTGGAACTGGATCATTGGCAACGGTCTGTACATCGACGATGTCGAGGCGAGTCTCGCCCATGTGCTGAAAACGACGCTTGGCCTCCTCGGAGCGGTGGTGCTGGTGACGGCATTACTGGTCATCGGCATGTCGCGCAGTCTCACCGGTGCCCTGCATTCCTTCATGGCGGCCTTAGGCAAGCTGGCCCAGGGAGATACCCAGATTGCCGTGCACGGGAGCGTCTGCCGGGAGATCGACAGTCTTGGGCTGGCGATGAAACGCCTCGCCGAAATCATGAATGCCCGCTCTGAAGTCGCACTCGGCATCGCCGACGGCGATCTCACCCATCGGGTGGAACTCCTCTCCGAACGGGATCTGCTTGGCCAATCCATGGCGCGGATGCACGGCAATCTCAGCGACATCCTCTGTCAGGTGCAGGCGACATCCATGCAGATCGCCGCCGACGCCGGCCAGATTTCCGCCGGCAGCTCGGCCCTGGCCGACGGCGCGACTCGTCAGGCGGCGGCGCTGGAGGAGATTTCCAGTTCGATGCAGGATGTCGCCTCCCAGACCGGGCAGAACGCCGAAAATGCCAAGCAGGCCAATGCCCTGGCCGCACAGGGTCTGGATTTTGCGGGCAAGGGTAACGAGGAAATGGAGGGGATGATGGCGGCCATGGGGGAAATCAGCTCCGCCGCCGAGAACATTTCCCGCATCATCAAGGTCATCGACGAAATCGCTTTCCAGACCAACCTTCTGGCCCTCAACGCGGCGGTGGAGGCAGCCCGCGCCGGGCAGCACGGCAAGGGTTTCGCCGTGGTCGCCGAGGAGGTGCGGAATCTGGCGGGGCGCAGCGCCAAGGCGGCAAAGGAGACGGAGGAGCTGATCGCCAGTTCGGTGGCCAAGACCGAGCGCGGGCTGGTGATCGCCGACCGCACCGCCGCCTCCCTCAAGGAAATCGTGACGGTATCGGCCAAGGTCAGCGACCTGATCCAGGAAATCGCCGCGGCCTCCAACGAACAGGCCCAGGCCATCCAGCAGATCAACCAGGGGCTCGCCCAGATCGATCAGGTCAACCAGCAGGCGACGGCCAACACCGAGGAGAGTGCTGCGTCCGCCTCGGTGCTGGCGGATCACGCCCGGCAGTTGCAAGCTCTGCTGCAACGTTTCCGGGTCGATCAGCGTCGCTGCAAAGCCCAAGAACCACCGGCCCGTAATCCCCGTTCTGCGGTTGCCGCCGCACAGCCGAAGGGATCCTGGGGAGCGGCCGGGGAGTCGGCGGTTCCCCGCATTGCCCTCGACGATGGCGAGTTCGGCAAATACTAGCCGTCGCCGTCAGCCTTCTTTTCGGGAGCCTCCATGCGAGGCTCCCTTTTTTTTTATGCGCAGGATGGGGTTAAACGGGGTCGAGGCTTTCCGGCATGGGTGGCAGGGGGCGGCCGTTGCGCAGCAGGTCGCGCATTCCATCGGCGGGCACGGGGCGGCAGTAGTGGAAGCCCTGGGCTTCGTTGCAGCCTTCGAGGATAAGGAAATTGCGTTGGTCGATGGTTTCCACCCCTTCGGCCAGCACTTTCAGACGTAAGCGGTGGGCCATGGCGATGATGGCGCTGGTAATCGCCGCGTCGTCCGGATCGCTGGAGACGTCACGCACAAAGGAGCGGTCGACTTTCAGCTTATCGATCGGGAAGAGCTTGAGATAGCTGAGGGAAGAGTAGCCGGTGCCGAAATCGTCGATAGCGACGCTCAGCCCCAGATTCTTGAGCTGATAGAGCAGGGCGATCGTCTGGTCTTCTGCGCTCATCAGCAGGCTTTCGGTGATTTCGATTTCGAGATATGCGGGGTCCAGACCGCTCTCCGACAGCGCCCGGTGGATGATCTCTTCGAGATTGCGCTGCCGGAACTGCAGGGGAGAAAGGTTGACCGCCACCGGCAGTTTTGGCAGACCCTCATCCTGCCAGGCTTTGTTCTGGCGGCAGACCTCGCCCAGCACCCATTCGCCGATGGGGACGATCAGCCCGCATTCCTCGGCCAGGGGGATGAATTCCCCCGGGGGGACCAGGCCCTGCTCGGGGTGCTGCCAGCGCAGCAGGGCCTCGGCGCCGATGATGCGGCCGCTTTCGAGTTCGACCTGGGGTTGGTAGTGAAGCAGGAACTCCCGACGGTCGAGGGCGAGGCGCAGGCTGTTTTCCATCTCCAGCCGATTTCGGGCACGGACATTGAGATCGGCGGTGAAGAACTGGTAGTTGTTGCGCCCCAGTTTTTTCGCATGATACATGGCCGCGTCGGCATTTTTGATGAGGGCGGCCTCGTCTTCGCCGTCGGCGGGATAGAGGGCGATGCCGATACTGCCGGAGACGCGCAGTTCCTGGTTGTCGATGATAAAGGACTCGCTGATGGCTGCGAGAATTTTTCGGGCGATCTGGGCCGGGTCGGCGGCTTCGCGGATCTGCCGCAGAATGATGATGAATTCGTCCCCGCCCTGGCGGCTGACGGTGTCGCTGGCGCGCATGCACTCGAGCAGGCGGCGCGCCATCTCCTGCAACAGCCGGTCGCCGACGGGATGGCCGAGAGAATCGTTGATCGATTTGAAGAGATCGATGTCGAGAAAGAGGACGGCGAAAATCTCCTGCTCGCGCTGGGCGGCGCCGATCTCCTGCCGCAGGCGGTCAAGGAAGAGGGTTCGGTTCGGCAGGTTGGTCAGGGTGTCGTATTCGGCCAGGTAGCGGATACGTTCCTCGCTCTCCTTGCGCTTGCTGATGTCGCGGAAGGCCGCCACCACCCCGGTCGTTTCGTTGTCGGAACGGATCGGTTGACAGGAGACCTCGGCATGGAAGAGGCTGCCGTCCTTGCGCCGGAAGATTTCCTCGCCGACATAGCCTTCGCCCCGGCCCATGGCGGCGCAGATCGGGCAATCCTCCGGTTTCCCAAAGGGAGTGCCGTCGCCGCATACATGGAAGAGTTCATGGCCGATGCGTCCGACAACTTCCTCGGGGCGATAGCCCAGCAGTGTGCCGAAAGTGGGATTGATCCGCTCGATGACCCCTTGGCCGTTCGTGACATAGAGGCCGTCGCCGATGGTGTCGGCAATGGTCTGCAAATGGCGCTTCTCCCGGCGCAGTCGGGTGCGGGAACGGAGCAACCCCCAGGTAAACCAGGCGAAGGCGGCGAGAAAGAGAGTGACAAGTGCGAGACTGAGATAGAAGTCCGTGCGCAGGGTGGCGGAGAAGGGATTTCTGGCGTAGGCGACGATGTAGGCGGCCTGGCGCCCGAGGATGTCCTGAACCGGAACGAAGCTGACCGCCCAGTCTTCGTCTTCGGTGAAGAGGGGGACGGTGAAAGCCTCTCCTTTTTTCATGCCGGCCTGGACCCGGGGTTGTTCGCGGAGCAGGCGGTCGAGCCGTCGCACACTGTCGCTCGGCGGCGGCGCCGTGTCGGGGAGTC
>DIVU01000395.1:0-8075 GCA_002423365.1 Desulfuromonadaceae bacterium UBA6124
ATCTGGAACTGACCATGATCCACGAAGTCATGGTCCTCGACCACAGCGGCCCGGCCTTCGGCCTCATCCTCTACGGCGCGGCCATGAAGCTCTTCGTGCTCGGGGCGGTACTGGTGCGCATGGCCCTGCCCATGACCTACCCGAGCTTCTGGCTCAACCTGGCGATCTTCATCGCCGGCATGCTCACCCTGGCGGTAGTGATCGGCGTGGTCGAATCGATCATGGCCCGACTGCGCCTGATCCGCGTCCCCCAGGTGCTGGTCGGCACCACCTTGCTCTCGGCCTTCGCCATGGTGTTGTTGTTGAAGCAGTAGGAGCGGTGACGAGTGACGAGTGATGAAAAACCTCCGTCCCGAAACTCGTCACTCGTTACGCGTCACCATCCGAGCGTCACTTACATTCTGGAGTAATCCATGCATGACCTGAACAATCTACTACTTTTGGCCGTCATTCTTTGCAACTTCTTCACCCTGGGCAGCAGCCGTCTCGGCGCCTGCATCCGCGTCGTCGCCCTGCAGGGGGCAATCATCTCGCTTCTGCCGGTGACGGTGCATGGCCCGACCGGCCACAGCCTGCTCCTCGGCGTCGGCGCCCTCGCCCTCAAGGGGATTTTCATCCCCTGGCTGCTCTTCCGCGCCATTCGTGAGGTGCGCATCCGGCGGGAGGTCGAACCGCTGATCGGCTACATCCCGACCCTGCTCATCGGCGCCCTGAGCACCTCGGCCGCCTTCATCTTTGCCGACCACCTGCCGCTGATAGCGGAACACCGGGACAGTCTTTTCATCCCCACCGCCCTGGCCACGCTCTTTACCGGCTTTCTGCTGCTCAGCACCCGGCGCAAGGCGATTACCCAGGTGCTCGGCTACCTGATCTTCGAGAACGCCATCTTCATCCTCGGCGTGCTTCTCGCCGAAGCCATGCCGCTGATGGTTGAGGCCGGCGTGCTCCTCGACCTGCTGGTAGCAACCTTTGTCATGGGCATCGTCATCAACCAGATCAACCGGGAATTCTCCACCCTGAATACCGAACGCCTTTCCGCCCTGAAGGAATGACATGATTAACGCGCTGATACTCCTGCCGCTCGTCGCCGCCGTCGTCGCCGCCCTGCTCCCCCCCCTGCGCCTGGGCGGATGGTTGCTGCCCCTGGTCGCAGCCGGTCATTTCGCCCTGGCCCTGGCCACCCCTCTGTCTCCGACCGGGACCGGCGAATGGCTGATTCTCGACCCCCTGGGTCGTCTGGTGCTGATCGTGACCAGCCTGCTCTTTCTGCTCTGCTCCATCTATGCCGTGGCCTACCTGCGCTTCCACGAGCAGCAGCGGGACAACCGGGCGATGGTGCCGTGCCTGCTCTTCTTTCTCGGCACCCTGACCTTGGCCACGGTGGCCCATCATCTCGGCCTGCTCTGGGTGGCGGTGGAGACCACGACCCTGGCCAGCGCTCCGCTCATCTACTACAACCGCAACCGCCTCTCCATCGAGGCGACCTGGAAATACCTGCTGCTCGGTTCGGTCGGCATCGCCCTCGCCATGCTCGGCATTCTCTGTACGGCCTACGCCGTCCTCCATGTCGGCCAGCCGGTCAGCCTGCAATTCGACCAATTGCTCGCCACCGTCGGCAGTTCCTCGCGCCCCTGGCTGCACACCGGCTTCGTCTTTTTGCTCGTCGGTTTCGGTACCAAGATGGGCCTGGCCCCCCTGCACAGCTGGAAACCGGACGCCTACGGCGAAGCACCGGCCCTGGTCGGCGCCCTGCTCGCCGGCGGACTGACCAGCGTCGCCTTCCTCGGCATCCTGCGCGGGGTGCAGCTCATGGCCGCCGCCGGCGACCTCGCCCTGGCCCGTCAATCCCTGGTCATCATGGGCCTCCTTTCCCTGGCCCTGGCGGCGGTTTTCGTGGTCAAACAGCCGGACGTCAAGCGCATGCTCGCCTACTCCAGCGTCGAGCACATGGGGATTCTCGCCCTCGGCGTCGGCATCGGCGGGCTGGCGACTTTCGGCGCCATGCTCCACCTGGTCAACAATTCCTTGACCAAGGGGGCGCTCTTCCTCTCCGTCGGGAATATCCAGCGCGCCTACGCCAGCAAACATCTCAGCGAAGTACGCGGCGCCCTGAGCCGGGTGCCCCTGTCGGCGGGGATCTTCATCGCCGGCTTCCTCGCCATCACCGGCAGTCCCCCCTTCGGCCCCTTCATCAGCGAGTTCACTATTCTGCGGGGAATCTTCGGCGAAGGGCACCCCTGGCTCGGCGGCCTTTTTCTGCTGCTGCTGGCCATCGTCTTCATCGGTATGGGCGGCACGGTGCTGATGGCGACCCAAGGGGAGGTACCCGCCGACACCCCTCCTTCCGAGCATCGGGATTCGGTCATGCTCGCCGGCCCGCCACTGATATTGTTGGCCCTGGTTCTGGTCCTCGGCCTCTATCTGCCCGAGCCTTTGCGTGTCGGTCTCGAGCAGGCCGCCGCCCTGCTGGAGGCGACACCATGATACCCAACGGCTGCCTGACTTTCCGCCCCGGCGAAACCCTGAAACGCGCCGACATTCCGTCCCTGCCCTATGCCGACTACGCCCAGGCGCTGCTCGATCTGGTCGCGGCCGGCGGCCGGGTATCCGCCTGCTTCGCCGATGCCCCGGACGGCACCGCGAAGCTCGATCTCTACGCCCTGATCACCCGGGATCGCCAGGGGGATCTGGCTCTGCTCAAGACCGCCATCGGCGAGAGTTTCCCGTCGCTGACTCGGGATTGCCCGCAACTGCATCTCTTCGAACGGGAGATCGCCGAGCAGTACGGGGTCGTGGCCGAGGGACATCCCTGGTTCAAACCGGTGCGCTTCCATCATGCCTGGATTTCGGGCCGGGACGCCTGGAACCGTCCCGCCGACCGCCGACCCCTCGTCGGGGAGATGGATTTCTACCGGATCGACGGGGACGAGGTGCATGAGGTCGCCGTCGGGCCGGTCCATGCCGGAGTCATCGAGCCGGGGCATTTCCGCTTCCAGTGTCACGGCGAAGAAGTCATGCATCTGGAAATCTCCCTCGGCTATCAGCATCGCGGGATCGAACGCCTGCTCGTCGGCGGGCCGCACAAAGCAACCCCCTTTCAGATGGAGACCGCCGCCGGCGATACCAGCACCGGCCACATGACCGCCTATTGTCAGGTCATCGAAGCCCTTGCCGGCGCCGCGGTGCCACCCAGGGGAGAAATGCTGCGCACCGTGGCCCAGGAACTGGAGCGGCTGGCCAATCACGTCGGCGATCTCGGCGCCATCGCCGGGGATGTCGGTTTTCTGCCGACCTCCGCCTATTGCGGCCGCCTGCGCGGGGATTATCTCAACTTCAGTTCCGAGCTCTGCGGCAACCGTTTCGGCCGCGGCCTGGTCCGTCCCGGCGGCAGCCTCATCGACTGCGATGTGGCCCTCGCCGAACTCATTCTGAAACGGCTGCAAGCGGTGGAATACAATACCCGGGGGGCGATCGAGCTCATGTTCGACACCCCTTCGGTCCTCGGGCGTATGGAAGGGGTCGGCCTGGTGTCCCAGGAGGCCGCCGAACAGCTCGGCCTGGTCGGCGTCGCGGCCCGCGCCTGCGGCCTGCGCCGGGACATCCGCCTGACCCATCCGACCGGCGCCTGGCGCGGCAACTTCGACACCATCCCCCAGGAGACGGACGGCGACGTCAACGCCCGCGCCCACATCCGCCGCCGGGAGCTCTACACCGCCCTGAGTTGGGTCAAGAAACAGCTGAAAAAGCTCCCCGAGGGTCCGCACCTCATTCCCCCGGGGAAAGCGGGCGCGGGGCTCTTCACCGCCGCCCTGGTCGAAGGCTGGCGCGGGGAGCTGGTGCATGTGGCTCTGACCGACGACCAAGGGCGTTTCCGTCGCTACAAAATCGTCGATCCCTCTTTCCACAACTGGAACGGATTGGCCATGGCCCTGCGCAACGAACAGATTTCCGACTTTCCCCTGTGCAACAAAAGCTTCAATCTCTCCTATTGCGGATTCGATCTGTAAGGGGATGAAAAGGATCACGCCATGCTGAAAATCATCCGTGAACGTTGGCGGCAAGGCTACCGCACCGGCAAATTCCCCAAGGTCGAGCCGGTGCTGGCGGAACGCTTTCGTGGTCTACCGCAACTCCCCTCCACCGCTTGCCCCGAAAACTGCCGGGCCTGCCTGGAGGTCTGCCCCACCGACGCCCTTCGTCTTGAAGAAGGCCGACCCATCCTCGACCTGGGGCGCTGCCTCTTCTGCGGCGACTGCGCCCGCGCCTGCCCCCAGGAGACATTACGCCTGACCGGCAACTACCACCTGGCCGCCGGCCGCCGCGAGGATCTTCACCAAAGAGGAAACGAGGCGCCGAAGATCGCCTCCCTCAACGCCCGCATGCAAAGCCTCTTCGGCCGCTCGTTGAAATTGCGCCAGGTCTCCGCCGGCGGCTGCAATGCCTGTGAAGCCGACCTCAACGTCCTCGGCACCCTGGTCTTCGATCTCGGGCGTTTCGGCATCCAGTTCGTCGCCTCCCCCCGCCACGCCGACGGCCTGCTGGTGACCGGCCCGGTCACGGAAAACATGAAGGGCGCCCTGCTCGACACCTACGCCGCCGTCGCCGAGCCGAAACTGGTCATCGCCGCCGGGGCTTGCGCCATCAGCGGCGGCCCCTTTATCGGCAGTCCGGAAATCCACCACGGCATTGGCGACCTGCTCCCCGTCGATCTCTACATTCCCGGCTGCCCGCCCCATCCCTACACCAGCCTCGACGGCATGTTGCGTCTGCTTGGCCGCCTAAAATAGCCGGCCCCGGTGGGGGTTGACCGCATACGGTTTTTCATATATATTGCCATGGCACTTTCGCAAAGGAGAACGCCATGCCCATTTACGAATATGCCTGCCCGGCCTGCGGTCACCGTTTCGAAAAAATCCAGCGTCAGCGCAGCAACGAGCAGCCCTGCCCGAAATGTGGCGCCGCCGGTCGCCCTGCCGTTTCCCGCCCGGCGGCCACCTCCGCCAACTGCGGCAGCGGCGGCTTTACCTGAGCCTGATCCGGTGGTGGCGTGTCCACCACGAACCGCCTCAATCCCCGCTTTTTCAAGGTTGCCGCCCCTCAATCAAGGCGAGGGGCGGCAACTTGATCCTCATGCGATCCTGACAATCTTATTGACTCCCTAACGGAATCATGATAGAACTAGTCTCAAGAATGGACGTGGACGATTTTTATGTCCAAGGATGTCCAAAGCGCTGACACAATTTCGTTGCCAAGCGTTGTCTTTCCCCACTCTTTCGACCTTCTTGGTTGGATCTGCGCTATGTTCACGGCCCTGCCGGGCCAAACCGACATCCCCCATTCACAACACATCGAAGCTTCACGCCCTCCCTTGTATCGGAGGGCTTTTGCCTGTCAGGGCAAAGTTCACCTCGAACCAGTTTTCGAAGGGACATTAAAAAATGCGCAAAACCGGATTTCTGATCATCGCTCTGGTTGTTCTTGCCAATCTTGCCGCCTGGACCCTGCTCAACCGTCCGGCGACGGCTCCCGACTGGACCGCACCCTACAACGGCCTCTCCTTCAGCCCGCTCCGTGAAGGCCAGGACGCCATGAAAGACCAACTGCCCAGCACCGAGGAGATCGATCAGGACCTCGCCTTGGTCCAGGATAAAACCCTGCGCGTGCGGACCTATTCCTCCCTCGACACCCTCGGACAGATTCCCGAAATGGCTCAGGCCCGTGGGCTGAAGGTCACCGCCGGCGCCTGGCTCGACCAGGATGAAGCCAACAACCGCGCGGAGATCGAGCACCTGGTCGCCAACGCCAACCGCTGGGCGAGCGTCGAGCGGGTCATCGTCGGCAACGAGGCGGTGCTGCGCGGCGACCTGACCGTCGCCCAGCTCAGCGCCTATATCGACCAGGTCCGTAAATCGACCCGGGTGCCGGTCGGCAGCGCCGAACCGCCCCACGTCTGGCTCGAACATCCGGAACTGGCCGCCGCCGTCGACTTCATCGCCGTGCATATCCTCCCCTACTGGGAGGGCGTTCCCGCCGAGGAAGCGCCCCAGTGGGCCTTCAGCCGCTATCAGGAAGTAGTCGCCGCCTTCCCCGACAAGCCGGTGGTGATCGGCGAAGTCGGCTGGCCGAGCGCCGGCAGCCGCTTCATGGGCGCCAAGGCGTCGCCGGTGAATCAGGCCGTCTTCATCCGCGAGTTCCTGCAACTGGCCCAGCAGCACCAGATCGACTACTTCCTCATGGAAGCCTTCGACCAGCCCTGGAAGAAGGCCCTGGAAGGCGCCGTCGGCGCCCACTGGGGGATTTTCGACGCTGATCGCCAGGCCAAGTTCCCCCTGACCGGCGCCATCACCGCCGTTCCCCATTGGCCCTGGCAAGCCGGCCTGGCCACGGTGCTGGCGCTGGTGCCGATGGTCCTCTTCCTGCGCCACTGGGATAACCTCAAGCGCCGCGGCCAGTTCTTCTTCGCCGCCCTTATCCAGCTGACCGCCTCGCTCTTCGCCTGGACGGCGCTGCTCCCCCTGGCCGTCGAGATGTCTACGGTCGGGACGATCGTCTGGGGGCTCCTGCTGCCGGCCCAGCTCGGCCTGCTGCTGGTGATTCTGACCAACGGCCTGGAAATGACCGAGATGCTCTGGGTCAAGCGCTGGAAACGTTATTTCGCGCCGCAAAATCCCGAGCGAGACCGGGAATTCCCCATGGCCTCGATCCATCTGGCGATCCACAACGAGCCGCCGGAACTGGTCTTCAAGACCCTCGACGGTCTCGCCGCCCTCGACTATCCCAATTTCGAGGTGCTGGTTATCGACAACAACACCGTCAACGAAGAAGTCTGGAAGCCGGTGGAGGAATACTGCGCCCGTCTCGGCAAACACTTCCGCTTCTTCCATCTGCCCAAATGGCCGGGCTACAAAGCCGGGGCGCTCAACTTCGCCCTTGGTGAGACCCATCCCGATGCCCAGGTGGTCGGGGTCATCGACGCCGACTACATCGTCAGCCCCGACTGGTTGCGCGCCCTCGTCCCCTACTTCGACAAGCCCGAAGTCGGCTTCGTCCAGGCGCCGCAGGATAACCGCGAATGGCAGGGGGATATCTTCCAGACCATGATCAACTGGGAATACAACGGCTTCTTCCAGATCGGCATGGTCCACCGCAACGAGCGCAACGCCATCATCCAGCACGGCACCATGACCCTGATGCGCCGCGACGCGCTGGAGCAGGTCGGCAAATGGAGCGAATGGTGTATCTGCGAGGATGCCGAACTCGGCCTGCGCCTGTTCAAGGCCGGTTACGAGTCGGTCTATGTCAACCACAACTTCGGCGAGGGGATCACTCCGACCAGCTTCGCCGGCTACAAGGGCCAGCGCTGGCGCTGGACCTACGGCGCGGTGCAGATCCTGCGCGGCCACTGGCGTTCACTGCTGCCCTGGAACAAATCGAACCTCACCGCCGGACAGAAGTTCCACTTCGTCACCGGTTGGATGCCCTGGTTCACCGACGCCCTGCATCTGCTCTTCACCTTGGCGGGTGTCGCCTGGACCATCGGCATTCTGTTGCGCCCGCAGGATTTCGAAGTCCCCCTGGCGGTCTTCCTGGTGCCGACCCTGGGGTTGTTCCTCTTCAAGGTAGCCCACGCCCTGATTCTCTACCGGGCACGGGTCAAGTGCAGCTTCCTCCAGAGCCTGGCCGCCTCCGTCGCCGGCATGGGTCTGACCCACACCATCGCCCGGGCGATCTTCACCGGGCTTTTGCAGCCGAGCCATCCCTTCCTGCGCACCCCCAAGGGCGAAGGGCGCCAGGCGCTGCTCAAGGGCGTCATCATGGCCTGGGAAGAGACCCAGATCTTCCTGCTGCTGGTGGTTTCAGCGATCGCCAGCTTCTGGTTTTTCGGCCCTCACAACCCCGAAGGGACCCTCTGGGCCGTGCTCCTGCTGGTCCAGTCGATTCCCTACGGCGCCGCCCTGGCGACCTCCATGGCCAGTTGCATGCCCCGCCTGGATCTGGTCTTGCCGAAACTGGCCGCCATGCCCCGGCTGCTCACCGCCCGCGCCCGGCGCAATCCCCTGGGTTGATTAAAAGCA
>DIVU01000395.1:8112-10338 GCA_002423365.1 Desulfuromonadaceae bacterium UBA6124
CGACCTGCTCAAGCTGCTGGCTCTCCTCTTTCTGATCGCCGCCACTGCCGCCGGCATCTACTTGTGGGGCCAATCCCAAGGAGACGCCACCCAGAAATATTCCCATCCCATTTCGCGCCCCGGAGGGAACTGGTAGGATCAGGAAACTCCTAACGTACCCTGAAATGACAGCAGGGCAACCACGGCATAGCGCCCAAGTTTCCCCGTCGCCACCAGCAGCACGAAAGAACACAGTCTGACCCTCAGGATGCCGCCGACCAGGCACAAGGGGTCTCCCACCACCGGCAGCCAGGATGCGAGCAGCGACCAGCGCCCGTAACGGGCGTAGAAACCCTCGGCTCGCGCCCGGGCGACGGCATCGATGCGCAACACCCGTTCGATCAGAAACGGGCCGCCCCAGAGGCCTATGCCGTAGGTGGTAAGCGCCCCCAGGGTGTTGCCCAGGGTCGCCGTCAGCACCAAGGCGACCGGGTCGAACCCTTTGAGCACCAGCACCGCCAGCAGCCATTCCGAACCGAGGGGGAGCAGGGTCGAGGCAAGAAAAGCGACCAACAGTAAGGACGGATAACCGTGCGCGATTAGCAGTTCGTCCATGGGCTGTGCCATCCCTTCCGAAAACAACCCGTTCCAGAACTTTCGAGGAGGAAAGCCGCAAAGGCCTTCCTCCTCACCGTCATTTCAAACATCTTGTAGAACGTAGACGAACCGCGCCCGCCTCCTACTCATCTTCCTGATCCGCAGAACCCGTACGATCAATGATCAGTCCGTCCATGAGCGTCCCCTGGGAAATACTGCCGCCAGGCCCCATCGCCACATCAACTTTATCCCTTCCCCCGAGCTCCGAAATCCCGTCGGTGCCGAACGGCTCCTGGGTTCCGTTCACCTGCGTTTGCGTACTGGTCAGGCTCGACAGAATTTCAGAAACATCGCGGCTGATCGTCAGATCGGGCATCGCCCTCCCCTCGATGGTAAAGGCATTATTGTCGCTCTCGAAGCTGATGGCGTAATTGCCGGCCTTGGCACCAACTCCCAGCAGGATGTCGTAGCGGCCGAAATTCTCCCCCGCCTCACGGCTCAGAACGCCGGCGACGTCCGCCAGGCTGTCGTTGACGGTAACGGCGCCGAGACTACCACTGCTGATGCCGACCGACAAGGCCGGATCGGCCGCGCCGAGGATTTTGCCGGAGGGGTCGGCGGTCAGGCCGATGGCGCGTTTTTGGATTGTCAGTTCGGCGCGGGCATAGGTCAGATTGTAGTTATTGCCGGAGTTACCGTCGTCGATGGCCAGGGTGTTCTGGCCGATAGCGTAGCTGTCGACGTTCTCGCCCGCGACCCGGGAGAGGGCGCCCGCGAAGCTATCTGAGCCGACCAGAGCGACGTCGGTGGCATAGGTGAGGTTCGGGTCGGCATCGCCGTAGGTCTTGTTCCTTGCGTCGGCGGTGACGGTAATAGCCTTGGGATCAATGGCGAAGGCGTTGTTGTCGACGGTGAAGGTGATGGCGTAGTTGGCCGCCCTGGCACCCACGCCCAAAGCCACATCGTAGCTGCCGACGTTCTCGCCGGCCTCGCGGAAGAAGGTGCCGGTGACATCGGCCAGACTGTCGCTGACCGTAACACTGCCGAGGCTGCCGGAGGTGATGTTGACGGAGAGGGCCGGGTCGACGTCGCCGTAGGTTTTACTCACCGAATCAACAGTGAGGGAGATAGCTCGCTGAGTGATGGTCAGGTCATCACTGACGAAAAAGAGATCGTAGTTGTTGCCGGAGTTACCGTCGTCGATGCTTAGGGCGTTCCCGCCGATGGCATAGTTGCCCACGTTCTCACCTAGGGCGCGGGAGAGGGCGCCGGTGAGGCTGTCGGAGTCGACCAGAGCGACATCGGTGGAGTAGGTGAGGCTCGGGTCAGCGTCGCCGTAGGTTTTGCTCCTGGCATCGGCGGTGACGATGAGCGTTTTCTTGTCGATGTCGGCGGTGGCGCCGGAAGCATCGCTGACGGAGTAGTTGCCGGCGGCGGCGCCGGCAAGGACCAGACCGCTGACAGTGACGGCCTTGCCGGTGCCGACATTCTTATCGGCGAAGCTGCCGGTGGCGCCGGTGGCGTCCAAGGCAACGCTGTCGCCGTCGATCACCCCGCCCGCGACCAGGGCGGCGCCGGCCGTATTGAGGGTGGCGGCGGTGGTGCCGTCGTAGATCTTGTTACTCGCGCTGATTCCGGCGGCGCTGATCG
>DIVU01000311.1:0-15688 GCA_002423365.1 Desulfuromonadaceae bacterium UBA6124
AAGTTGCCGATCGGCAGGCATGCGGTTGTCCAGGGCATGGACCGCCTGACGCAGAGTTTTGCCGTCAATCACCCGGTCGAAACCGAGCCAGCTTGCCGTGACCGCGACCGGGGACACACCGTGCCGGTCACAGAGGCTGTTGATCAAGGCGCTCCCGCCCCGGTCGACGAGGTAATTGGTGATGACTGTGGCGGTGATTTCCGCGGCCAGGGGATGGCCGAAAAGATGCTCCCCGTATCGATCATGGAGCACCTTGGGGAAATAGGACGGCAGATAGAGCGCCCGAACGTCCGGAGAAGCGACCAGGTCGGCATTGAGCAGATTCTGGTAAATCTGCATTTTTCCGTAGGCCATGAGGATCGCCAGTTCCGGCCGGGTGAAAACCTGGGGATCGCGGGCCAGAGTTTCCTTTTCGGACGGAAGATATTCGCCGCGCCGGTCCATGAGCCCGGCACGGGCCAGGCGCTCGCAATGTTCCAGATGGGGTTCGACCTCCCGCAGGCAGCGCCGCTGATCGAGGCTCAGGCAGAGGCTTTGCCGGTAGTTGTTGGCCAGCACCGCCCGGCAGACCTCGTCCGTCAATTCCCGCAGCAGCGTATCCCGGGCAGACTGGTCAGCCAGCACTCCCTGACCGAGGAGATGCTGCATGAAGATCTTCAGATTGACCTCGTGGTCGCTGCAATCGACGCCGCCGGAGTTATCCACCGCGTCGGTGTTGATCCGCCCACCGGCGAGGGCGTATTCTATCCGGCCGCGCTGGGTGAAGCCGAGGTTCCCCCCCTCCCCCACGACCCTGGCTCGCAGCCGAGAGCCATCGACCCGCACCTTGTCGTTGGCCCGGTCGCCGACCTCCTCGTTCTTCTCGCTGCTCGCCTTGACGTAGGTGCCGATGCCGCCGTTCCAGAGCAGATCGACCTCGGCGGTCAACAGCAGGCGGATCAGCCCGTCGGGGTCGATTGCTTCGTGGCGCACCCCGAGCCAGGCGCGGACCTCGGGGGAGAGCGGAATCTCCTTGGCCGCGCGGGGATAGACCCCTCCCCCCGGCGAGATCAGGGCGCGGTCGTATTCGTCCCAACTGGAACGAGGAAGCTGAAAAAGCCGTTGCCGCTCGCTGAAGGAAGCTTCCGGATCGGGGTCGGGATCGAGAAAGATGTGGCGATGGTCGAAGGCGGCCTGCAAGCGGATGCAGCGGGATTGCAGCATGCCGTTGCCGAAGACGTCGCCGCTCATATCGCCGATGCCGACCACGGTGAAAGGTTCGCTCTGGGTATCGTGGCCAAGCTCGCGGAAATGGCGCTTGACGCACTCCCAGGCGCCTCGGGCGGTAATCCCCAAGGCCTTGTGGCTGTACCCCCGGGAACCGCCGCTGGCAAAGGCGTCATCGAGCCAGAAGCCGTAGCCCTGGCTCAGTTCGTTGGCGGTGTCGGGGAGATGGGCCGTCCCCTTGTCGGCGGCGACCACCAGATAGGGATCCTCGGCGTCGTAGGCGACGATCCCTTCGGGGCGGACAATCCGATCGCCCACCCGGTTGTCGGTGAGATCGAGGAGTCCCCGAATCAGGGTCTGGTAGGCGGCCTTGGCCAGCGCCATCCCCACTTCCCGGTCGCGATAGGGGGTTTTGACCACAAACCCACCCTTTGAGCCGACGGGAACGATCAGGGCGTTCTTGGCCATCTGCGTCTTCATCAGGCCGAGAACCTCGGTGCGGAAGTCGTCGGGTCGATCGGACCAGCGGATGCCCCCCCGCGCCACCTTACCGCCGCGCAGATGAATCCCCTCCATCGTCGCCGAATGGACATAGATCTCGACCATGGGGCGGGGAGCGGGCATGTCGATGATCCCGAGGGCGTTGATCTTGAAGGAGAGCAGATAGTCGACGTCATGCCGCCGGACAAAGAAGTTGCTGCGCACCGTCGAATCGATGAGGTTGAAGAGGGTGCGCAGGATCTGGTCTTCGTTGACGTCGCTCACCTCGCGCAGGGCATCGACGATCTCCTGTCGCACCGGCGACAGCACCTGCTCCTCGCGAACGGAAAAATCCCGCCAGGCCGCATCCTCCTTGAAGCGCCCCTCGAAATAGCGATAGAGGAGCAGGGCCACGGCGGCGTTGTTGATCAGGGCATAAGCCACCCGCTTTTTGCTGAAAGGGGTGCCGAGCTGAAAAAAGTAGTTGCGGTAGGCGCGGAAGATATCGATTTCCTTCCAACTCAACCCGGTCGGCACAAGCAACTGGTTGAGGTAATCGTTCTCCAGTTCTCCCCGGCGGAGAGCGGACAAGGCCTCCAGCAAGGCCTCGCGCCGATCGGCCAGCTCGCCGTGCACACTGAAGAGGGCGAAGCTCTTGATGTGCAGCAGCCCCGTCGGCCCGGGCAGATCGAAATCGACCTCTTCGATGACCGCCAGCCCGAGATTCTGCAGAATCGGCATCAGATCGTTGAGATAACTGCGTTTTGAGCTGTAGAACTGCAAGCGGTAGTAGCGTTCCACCCCGGCGAAAGGCCCCCAAAGATCGAAACTTTCGACCTGCTCCCTCGCCACCCGGTCTAGGTGACACACATCGCGCTGGGCGAAACGGGGATGCACCCGGTTGCGATAGGCTTCGTCGAAACTTTCCCCGAACTCCCTACATAGACGCCGCCCTTCGGACTCGCCGTGGGCATGTTCGAGAAGACGACGCAGACGCCCGGACCAAGGGCGAAGCATGCGCGACAGGCAGCGTTCGAGAACGGCCGGATCGAAATGAACGGGCTCATGGCGGGGAAGCAGGCGGGCGTGGTGCAGAGTATGTTCAGTGGTCACCTGAACCAGGGAGATTTCCGCGGCGGGGGCGGAAAAAAACCGTCGCAGATAGCGCTCCACCCGCGCCATGGTTTCCGCCGAGTAACTCCCTCGGGGAAGAATGAGAAAAAGAGTCAATCCGGAAAGTGCCGGGGAAGCGGTGGCAATGATGCGCACCACGGTATCCCGGGACATGGCGGCGATGGAACGAACGGCAGCCGCGAGATCCTTGGCGTCCAGAAAGAAAAGTTCTACCTTGGGGAAGGCGTTGAAAATCTTTACGGTATTGCGATAGCCGTGCCTACCCCGCGAAAGCCCTGAAAGGTTCAGGGCTTCTTCAATCCGATGCCGCAATGCCGGAACCTGCCAGGCCGGTTCTCCCCGCATCTTTTCGCTGAAGAGCCCGAAAAATTCATGAACCTCGTAAAGCCCATCGGGTCTCGCCGTAAGGCAGCCGATACAGACCAGCTTTTCGGCGCGTAGCAAGGGACTGGTCACGGCGGTCGTCTCGACCGCTATCGGCTCCCCCGCCTCCAGTCGGCGCCGCATCCCGGCCCCAGCTTCATCGGGCAAGGGAATGCCCAGCATCCCTTCTTCCTGAAGATCGGAAACCCATGCGGAGGCATCCCCCTTCATGATCCGGTGGCGGCGATAGGCAAAGGGAAGAAAGTTGCCGTCGGCAAGCCACTGCCAGAAATCGCCATGGCCGCCCAACTCGGCGACCGACCGGGTGGCGTCCAGGCTTTTTTCCAGATCATCCCGCGCATGTTCCACCGCCAGGGCGGCATTCAAGGCCTGATGAACCGGGGCGACAAGTTCGGCGGCGGTCTCGGGAAGAACCGCCAGTTCCGCGAGAATCAGCGACTCCCGAGGCGCATCCCCGGCCTGCGCCCCCAGACCGAGCAATTGATTTTTCTCGCGCAGAACCGGAAAACTCGGATGGCAGATCAAGTGAAAGGGAATTTCCCTGCTCTTGATTTGAACCAGCAGGGAATCGACCAGGAAAGGCGCATCGGGGGAACTGCAAACGAGAAGAGGATGTCCCCCTTCAAGGTTCATGAGGAAGACGCCGACGCCGGTCCCCCGCGATTCCATACAATCGACCAGACGCGGAAACCAATGGGCCAGGGTATCGGGGGATAGGGAGAGCAGATAGGCGGGATGGATGCTTCGTCGAAAAAGCCGCCCCAGGTCGAGAGCCAACGTGCGGCGGCGGGCATCGGACTCGGCAGCGAGCAGCGTCTTGACCTGGGCAAAAAGAGCATCAAGGTCGGCACGGGATGGAGAATCGGAATACGAATCGGCGAAAACCGTCATGAAGCCCTCCTGGCGAGTGGGATGAAAACTCATCCTTCAAGATTAGCACCTGACGGGAAATCAGACCAGGACTTAACCTGCTGACGCAAAACGGGTTTTCTGCAATCGCGTAGAATCCTATGAGCAAAATTCGATGTTCGCCCGCTGACGCAACCCGGCCACCAACTGCTCCAGATGCCGCGCGGCCTTCTGTTCGAGCAGATAGCGGCGAATCTTCGGCGTCGCTTCGGCCAGATCGAGGGCGCGGACGTCCTTGCGCTCAAGCACCTTGATCAGATGGAGACCGAAGGGGGTTTCGACCACCTCCCCCACCTCCCCGACCGGTTGGCTGAAGGCGGCATCGGAGAAGGGTTGGACCATCTCCCCCCGGCGGAAATAGCCGAGATCTCCGCCCCGGGCGGCGCTGGGACAGTCAGACGCCTCCTCGGCAAGAGCGGCGAAATCCTCGCTGCGACTGCGCACGCGTAAGGCTTCGAGGGCGCGCCGGGTCTCTTCCTTGTTGCCGTCACGGACCTTCAGCAGGATGTGGCAAGCGCGTGCCCGGGCCGGCTCCCGCATCTGTTCGGCATATTCCTGGTAAAAAGCCGCGATCGCTTCCTCGTCCGGCTCGGGCAGGGATTCCGTTTCCTTGGCGGTCAGCAGGTTGACGGTGAGATCCTGACGGATCATGCGCTGATAATCGCCTTGGTCGATCCCCGCTTTGGCCAGGGTTCCGACGAATTCCTCGACGGAAGGAAAATTCGCCATCAAACGCCGGACTTCCGCCGCCACCGCCTCGGCCGTCGCCACTAGTCCCTGGGCCAGGGCTTCCTGATAAAGGAGCTCGCGCGCCAGAAGCTTTTCCAGGGCCAACGCTTCGACCTTGGCCAGTTCATCGGCGTCAAGATGCTCTTTCGTTTTGCGGTGCAGTTCCATGGCATAGCCCTGCACGGCATTGACGAAATCCTTGCTCGAAATGGGGCTGCCGTTGACGCGGGCACGAATCGGTTCAGTCACGGATCAAGACTCCTTACGGGGAAGATATCAGGCGGAAGGTTGTCGCAGCAGTTCGGCCAAACGGGCAAACTCGGTCAGATCGAGAGTTTCACCGCGCCGACCGGGATCGATACCGGCCTCGGCGAGGCGTTCCTCGAAGCCGGGAAAGCCCAGACCGGAAGCGGCCAGGGTGTTGCGCAGGGTCTTGCGCCGCTGGGCGAAGGCCGCTTTTACCACCCGGCGGAAGAAGGGTTCGTCGGGCACGGCAACCCGCGCCTCGGCCAGGGGCTTGAAAGCGAGAACCACCGAAGTGACCTTGGGGGGGGGATAAAAGGCGCCGGGCGGAACCGTAACGACCCGCCGCACATCGAACCAGAGTTGGCAGAAGACCGAGAGGATGCCGTAATCCCCTGTGCCGGGAGCGGCGGCGATACGGTCGCCGACCTCTTTCTGGAACATGAGCACGGCGCGGGAGAAGAGGCGGCGGTGGTCAAGCAGCTTGAAGAGAATCTGGCTGGAAATATTGTAGGGAAGATTGGCCACCAGCTTGAGCGGCGCGGTACCGAGCAGTTCCGGCCAGTCGAGACGCAGGGCATCCCCTTCATGAATGACGAGATGGGGCGCCTGCCGTTCGTGCAGGGCGGCGATGAGATCACGGTCGACCTCCATCACCTGCAGCCGCTCGACCAGGGGCAGCATCCGGTCGGTCAGCGCGCCCATCCCCGGACCGATCTCCAGCACCTGGTCCGTGGCGCCCAGTTCGGCCGCCGCGAGAATGCGGTCAATCACCGAACGATCCCGAAGGAAATTCTGACCGAAGCGTTTTTTGGGACGATGTTCCATAGTCGAACTTTCCGGGAATGTTCCGGACCGGATCACTCCCGCTTGCGCCGGGGAATATGCAAGCCCCGGGGACGGGGCCAGCGGGGAATCCTCCAGACCTTGAAAAGCGGTACCGCCCGCAGGGTCAGGGCATAGGCGAGAGCGCCGCAGGCTATGCCGAAAATCAGACTTCCCAGACATAAGGGGAGCAGCACCTCGCCCCCCATCACTTTCAACGAATCGAAGGTCAGCTCCGGCAGTCCGGCTCGAGGCAGTCCCAAGAGCAGTCGCCCCGATTCGTACTGTAAACCGTAGATGACCGGTGCCGTCACCGGGTTGGTGATCCACACGCCGAGGGCCGCCGCCAGCTTGTTTTCCTTCAGCAGAAAGGCAAAAAAGACGGCAATGGGCATCTGCAAGCCCATGGTCGGGGTCATGCCGATAAAAATCCCCAGGGCCATCCCCTTGGCGATTTCGTCGGGGGAACCGCGCAGTCGGACGAATTTGACAAGGTTGAGCTTCAGCTGCCGGATAAAACCGAAACGTCGCCACATACGGTCTCTTTATTCGCCCCCCGAAACAGTTAACGACCGGCCCGCCCGGTCGAGGGGCCAGCTCGCCAGGGCATTGAGCGCGAAACCGTCCCGCTGTCCGGCACTCAGATAGTAATCCCCGGCGACGGCGAGCATGGCGGCATTGTCCGCGCAAAGCAGCGGCGAGGGGAAAACCACACTTTTCCCCTTGGCCGCGCAGGCCGCCCCCATCTCTTGGCGCAATCCGCTGTTGCAGGCCACGCCCCCGGCCACGACAATCCGCTCCAGATTCTGCTCAGCGGCGGCGCGCAGGGTCTTTTTCACCAGCACCTCGACCACCGCCGCCTGGAAGCTGGCGGCCAGATCGCGCAGATTTTGCCCCGCCGGCAGCTCGGCCTGGGCACGGACATGATTGAGCACCGCCGTCTTGATGCCGCTGAAACTGAAATCGAGCTGTTGTTTATGCAGCATCGGCCGGGGAAAGTCGATGGCTTTGGGGTTTCCTTCGGCGGCCAGACGGTCAATGACCGCCCCCCCGGGATAACCGAGTCCGAGGAGCTTGGCGACCTTATCGAAGGCTTCGCCGGCGGCGTCATCCAGGGTGCGCCCGAGAATCCGATAACGGCCGACGCCGTCGACCCGGTAGAGATGGGTATGACCGCCGGAGACGGCCAGGGCGAGATAGGGAAAGGCCACCTCCTGCTCCAGTCGCGGCGCCAGAATGTGCCCTTCGATGTGATGGACCCCGACCAGGGGGAGGTTGCGAGCCATGGCGACCGCCTTGGCGAAGGAGAGGCCGACCAGCAGGGCGCCGACCAACCCCGGGCCGCGCGTCACCACCAGCCCCTCGATCTCGGCGAGAGTCACCGAGGCCTGCTCCAAGGCCGCGTCGACGACCACGGAGATCGCCTCCAGATGTTTGCGCGAGGCAAGCTCGGGCACCACGCCGCCATAGCGGGCATGAACATCCACTTGGGAGGCGATGACGTTGGACAGGGCATGACGACCGTCGCGCACTACGGCGGCGGCGGTTTCATCGCAGGAAGATTCGATGGCGAGTAGAAGCATATAAAATCAGTGAGGAGTGAGGAGTGAGGAGTGACGAGCACAAACTTGTAACTCGTCACCCGTCACTGATCACTGTTCCTAAAGAAGATTCGCCGCCAGTTCGGCCAGGGACGACCGTTCTCCCTTGGTCAAGGTGACGTGGCCGGCGAGGGCCTGACCTTTGAACTTCTCGACGGTGTAGGTCAGACCGTTGCTCGAGGCGTCGACGTAGGGGTTGTCAATCTGGTAGGGATCGCCGGTGAGNNGATACCCCGTAGCTTGCTGCGGGGTGGTTCATTTAAAGCAGGCACGCCCCCAATTCTGCCACCTCGGAGCGCTCGCCCTTTTGCAAGGTGACATGGCCGCTTATGGCCTCGGCCTTCATGCGCTCCACCAAAACGGCCAGGCCGTTGCTGTTGGCGTCCAGATAGGGATTGTCGATCTGCCGGGGGTCGCCGGTGAACACGATCTTGCTGCCCTCGCCCACCCTGGTGATAAGGGTTTTGACCATATGGGGGGTGAGGTTCTGCGCCTCGTCGACGATCATGTACTGCTTCGGGATGGAACGGCCGCGGATGTAGGTCAACGGCTCGATCTCGAGGATGCCCATGTCGACCAGCTCCTTGTAACCGCGCTTGTGCTTGCCGCCGCGTTCTTCCACCGCACCGAGAAGCAATTCGACGTTGTCGAAGATCGGCTGCATCCAGGGCGCCAATTTCTCTTCCACATCCCCGGGCAGGAAACCGAGATCGCGCCCCATGGGGAAGACCGGACGGGAGACCAGCAGCCGGCTGAACTGCCCCTGATCCGCCACCAGATTCAGACCGGCGGCGATGGCCAACAGGGTTTTGCCGGTACCGGCCTTGCCGACCAGGGTCACAAGCTGGATATTTTCATCCAGCAGCAGGCTGAAGGCGAACTGCTGCTCGCGGTTGCGGGGGTGAATGCCCCAGAGACCTTCCTTGGGCACCTTGATCAGGGGATTGACCCGCCCCATCGAATGATTGTAGCGACCGATGGCGGTGTGCGACGGATTGCCCGCCTCGACCAGGGTGATGCACTGGTTGGGGTAGAAATCCCCTTCCAGAGGGAGATAGCCCTGGCCGTAGAAGCGGTCCACCTCATCCTTGCTCAGCTCGACCTCGGCCGTTCCCGAATAGAGATCATCGATGGAAACCTTGTCCGACTCGTAATCGGCGGCGGCGAGACCCACGGCATCGGCCTTGATGCGCAGGTTGGTATCCTTGGTGACGAAAATCACCGGACAGGAACAGGTTTTCTGCAGTTCCAGGGCCACCGCCAGAATCCGGTTGTCCCCCCGGTCGACCTGTAATTCAGGAGGCAACCCCTTGATGGTTTCCTCGGTATAAAGCTGCACCTTGAGCACTCCCCCCTTCTCCAGGGGCACCCCTTCGATCAGCTTACTGGTGGCGCGAAAGCCATCGAGAATACGAGAAACCTGGCGGGCGTTGCGCCCCTTCTCGTTCATATCCTTCTTGAAACGGTCGATTTCTTCGATGACCGTGATGGGGATCACCAGGTCGTTATCTTCGAACTTGAACAGAGCCTGGGGATCATGCAGCAAGACATTGGTATCAAGAACATAGGTCTTTTTCATGGGGTCCCTTCGGGTGCGAGCGGGCGGCAAATTCCGTCCCGGTTAGCGTTCGTATTCAAGCACGTCGAGGCCCTCGGAGGTGGCGAGAATCTTGACGTGCACGGGAATATCCTTGCCGGGGACGTTACGCCGGCTGTCCATGATCACTTCCCCATCCTTGTTGAGAGCGTTGACGATCTCCTCGGGGGATTCCTTGATCACGTAATGACGGTAGATCTGGGTCTTCATCAGCTCGGCGCGGGTCACCGGGACTTCCGGTGGCAGGGAGCAACCCGCGAGGCCCCAGGACAGCAACAGGAGGAAGAAGCGGTATTTCATCGGCATAGATCCTTCCACGTCAGGAGCCGCCCTCGGCGGCTATATGCCCCGGCAACTCGGCCAGGGCGGCCAGCAGGGCATCGATCTCCTCGGCCGTGGTGAAATAGCCGGGGCTGACGCGGACCGTGCCCCGGGGATGGGTACCCAGGGTGCGATGGGCGTCGGGGGCGCAATGCAGTCCGACCCGACAGATGATACCGTAGGCATGGTCGAGCCAGAACCCCACCTGCGCCGGATCGATGCCGTCCAGGGTAAAGGAACAGGCGCCACCGTGCCGGTCGAGATCGCTCGGGCCATGGATCATTACCTGCGGCAAGCGGCCAAGACCGTCGAGCAACCGCTGCAGCAGCACCTTTTCGTGAGCGCGAATCTCCTCAAGTCCGGTCTCGCGGATGAAATCGACCGCTGCTTTGAGCCCGGCGATACCCGGGGTGTTGAGGGTTCCCGCTTCGTAGCGTTCGGGCATCTCCTCGGGCATGCCGTCGGCATTGGAGTGGCCGCCAGTACCGCCGTGGATCAGAGGGTTCAGATGCAGCCCGGAACGAACATAGAGAAAGCCCGTTCCTTGCGGACCCATCAGACTTTTGTGGCCGGGAACCGCGAGCAGATCGACGCCAAGGTCATCCACATGAATCGGGAAGGCGCCGGCGCTCTGCGCCGCATCAAGGAGAAAAAGGATGCCCTGTTCACGGCACCAGGGGCCGATCTCTTCCACCGGCTGCAGAGTGCCGCTGACATTGGAACAGTGGGACAGCACCACCATCCGCGTCGGCACGCGGCAAGCGTCGCGCACCGCCTGCGGATCGACAAAACCCTGACGATCCCCTTGCACCTGAACCACCTCGACCCCCCGCTCGCGCAGCACCCGCAAAGGGCGCATCACCGCGTTGTGTTCCATGGTCGAGGTCACCACCCGATCACCGACCTTCAACACACCGAAAAGCCCTAGGTTGATCGCCTCGGTGGCATTGCCGGTAAAGGCGATGCGCGAGCTGTCGTCGATGCCGAAAAAGTCGGCAAGGGACTCACGCGCTTCGAAAACCAGGCGTCCGGCTTCCAGGCCCATGGCATGGGCACCACGGCCGGGGTTGGCTCCCACCTGACGCAGAGCCTGGTCCATGGCGCGGTAAACCGCTTCGGGCTTGGGATGACTGGTGGCGGCGTTGTCGAGATAAATGCTCATGGGAATTTTGAGAATATCAGATTAAGAGGACCAAGGGCAACGGGAACCATCGTTGGGAGAACGCTTTCTTCACCGGCGCGGCCCAACACATAGGGGATCGCGCCCGTCCCCGTGGAGATCGAAGATGCACGCCAAGCCCCGGCAGCCGCCGAAACAAAGTTCATAACCGGTACAGGCCCGGCAGCCCGGGGGAATCCGTTCCAGCTCGGCGCGGACGGAAAAGCGCGCCGGAGAGGCCCAGAGTTCCGCCAACGAATGCTCCCGCAGCGAACCGAGAGCGCCCGGCCAACTGGCGCAGGGATGCAATGTGCCGGCGGCATCCACATGCCCCAGGCTGTTACCCGCCTGGCAGCCGCCATATTCGGCCCGCTGCGCTCCGTCGTCGCCGTGGAAGAGTTCCCAGATGAAAAGATCGTGGATTTCGAGAGACAGTCCCGTCGCGCAGCCGGGGGCCAGGGACCGCCGCAATCGTTCCAGGTCTTTCGGACCGGGGAGTTCCGCAGCGTCGAGCGGCGCCTCCTCGCCGTCGAGGGGGAGATTCGGCAACCGCACCCGGGTCACTCCCAGTTCGCGCGCCACCGTCAGAAGTTCGGGAAACCAGGAAAGCCGCGACGCGAAAGGGCGCAGCAGCAATCCCGGATCATAACCGCAGCCGCGAACATCCTCCAGAGTCCGCCCTAGAACGTCGCGGGAGAGGCCGTCGCGGTCAATGATTTCCATATCCAGCTGAGCCAGGGGAAGACCGGGACTCAAGACACCCACCTCTTCCGGAGAGCCTCCGGAAACGAGGGAAATGCGAATCCCTGTGTTCGCTAGAGTGTCGAGCAGTTCCTCCACGTCCGGATGCAGCAGGGGGCGACCGTCGAGATAAACGAAAAAGACCCCGCCTTCCACAAGTCGCCCGGCGATGCGGAGAAGATCCCCCCGCGACAGTGGGGCCGCCGGAGCGAAACGCCAGGAAATCCGTACCGGGGTGTCGAGAAGATCAAGGCCCATCAATTCGTCGAATCGGGAAAAAGGAATAAAAAAAGGGGGGGCAGCGACGCTGTCCCCCCGCGAAACCTTGTTACTAGCAGGGATGGACGTTCGAGGAACCAACCACCCGGGGCTTCATGTACTTTTTCATGGGGCTCACCTCCTTTGTCGATTTGGGGTTGTAACGAAACCGGTTCCTGTCGAGAGAGGCATCAGGAACTATTTCCAGCAGTGGGGGTCAGGCTGGTTGAAGTCGCCGGTAACGGCGAAGGCCCGGGCCGTACAGCCCCCGAGACATTGTTCAAAAGCGCCGCAGCCCTGGCATTTTCCCGACGCCTCCTTGTGGCGCATCCGTTGCAGAATCGGCGAATCGAACCAGAGAGCGTCGAAATCGTCCCGCAGGATGTTGCCGATCACCAAAGGGATGAATCCGCAGGGGGTGAGGTCGCCGTTTGGCCGCAAATGTAACGAAAGTTTACCACAACTACTGCCGTTGACCAAGCTTTTCCCGGCGTGTCCCGGCAGGGAGGAAATGACTGGATCATCGAAGGAAATGAGCAGATCGGAAGTTTCATCCCGAACCCGCAGCGCTTCGACGTAGAAATCCCGCCACTCTTCCGGAGTCAGGTCCAGCTCCTGGCGATTTTTGAAGCCGCGCCCGCTGCATTTGAAGTTATGCAGATAAACCTGGGCGACGCCGTGGCGCCGGGCGAGATCGAGCAGATCCCGGAAATGGCGATAGTTGATGCGCGAAATGACGCTGCTCATGGTGGTGCGTACGCCGGCGGCGCGCAGATGGTCAAGCGCGGCAACCGCCCGCGCGAAGGAACCGGGCCGATTGCGGAAATCGTCATGGGCCGCCGCCTCGGCGCTGTCGATGCTGATGCCGACACTCTTGAAGCCGCTGTCGCGCAAACCCTGGGCGATGGCGGCATCGAGCAGCCAGCCGTTGGAATTCATCGAGACGTTGAGCCCCCGCTCTGTCGCGTAGGCGGCAAGCTCCAGCAGATCAAGGCGGATCAGCGGTTCGCCGCCACCGAAATTAACGAAAGGAATCTGTTTGTCAACGAGGATATCGACGATCCGGCGCAGATCGGCGGTGGCGAGTTCCTCGCAGACTTCGTCACGGCTGTAGCAATGTTCGCAGGTAAAATTGCAGTCAAAGGACAGGGTCCAGTTGATGGTCAGCGGCGCGCTGAAGATCTCCGTCGAAAAATCACTCATCGATCAACCATCCCCGCCCACGCAAATCGACGACGAATTCCGCCACATCCGTCCGCAACTCCTCGGGCGCGGCGTCGAATTCGGCAGCCAGGGCCGCGACGATTTCCTCCTCGGTGCGACTGCCGTCGCAGAGACTCCAGATCCTCCCCCCGACCAGATTGAGCTGATGCATCATGCCGGAGATGATGAGGATCACGCTCCCCAAGTCGGAGACCTCCTCCCCCGCCGCCAGGGCCTCGACAATCCGCGCCTCGCGCCCCTTTTCCACCCGCCAGACAATGTCGGGATGCCGTTTCGGACGATTTAACACCAATCCCCCTTTAATTTCTTCAACAGGTTTTATCCTCGCGGCTAAAGAGACTCCAGGCGAAGACGAAAATAAAGCCGGAAAGTACCGCCACCTTGCCGTACAGCGGCACCCCGGCGGCAGTCGCGGCCAGCTCCCAGGACTGAACAAGAGCACCACCAACGAACATGCCCATCACCACCAAACCGGCATCGGCATCTCCCTCCCCGGCCTTGATCAGTTGCCGGAAGGGACAACCGCCGATCAGCACCGAAAGCCAACCGACCAGGGCCATGCCGAAAAAACTCCAGAGCTGGTCCGTATGGGCCCCGGGCTGGCCGTAAAAACCAAGGCGAAAGCCGCCGGTTACGAGATTGATCACCACCGCGCTGAGGGCGAAGGCCAACAACCCGTAGAGCAGCGGCGACCGGAAACCGAGGAGCAGGGCGTCGCGCAGGGCGCCGGTAACACAGAGTCGGCTGCGCTGGGCGAGCCCGCCAAGGAGCAGGCCTGCGGCCAGGGAAACAGTCCGTGGCGCATGGGCCGTGGCGCTTCCCCACGCCGACTCCAGGAGAAAGCCGGGGCCGGTCAACAGAAAGACCAGCANNTCGTCGGCAGACGAACCCCGCCGACCAGGGTGCGCAGGCCGCCCCAGACTCCGACAAAAAGCCCGACTAAGCCGGACAGAGCGGTGAGGTCGCCGGCGCCCAGGCGGAGAAAAAGTTTGATCGGGCAACCGATGAAGATCGCGCAGCCAACCATCAGAAAGATTCCACCGAAAAACCGGGGGAGCGGATCGCTCCCCCCCCGGGAGCGGAATTCGCGAAACAACAGGGAACTGCCCAGGGCGCCGAGAACGAAGCCGATCAGTTCCGGACGCAGGTAGCGCATGCGCTCGTTGTCGTGCAGGCCCAGGGCGCCGGCGCTATTTTCGAGAAAACAGGAGACGCAGATGCCGGAATTCTCCGGGTTCCCCCAGACCGCGAGGAGCGCGCCGAAGCTACCGAGGGCGAGCCCGGCGAAAATCACCAGCCACAAATGGCGGTCACGCAGGTTCATGGCTACTCGCATCCCCCGGCCAGCCGACTTTGCAGGTAGTAGATCTCCTTCACCGTCGTTGCCAGAGAACGGTTGTCGGGGTGGGCCTGAAAGCGCGGCAGTAAGGTCGCCAGCCCCTCCTCCACCAGTTGACGGATTTCCGTCCGTCGTGTAAAGGGGCCTTGTTCATCAAGAAACTCACCGTTGAGGCGCAGCGCCTGGGCATAATGACCGATGGCCTGGTCGAGCCGCCCCAGTTCGCGCAGGATTTCGGCCCTAAGCACAAGCCCATGTGGGTCTCCGGGATAGGTCCGGGCCAGCTCTTCTAGCTTGAGCAAAGCCTGCTGCGGCTGGCCGGACGCGCGCAGTTCCGTTACCGGCGCGTAGAGTTCCCGGACAAAAGCGGCCCGGGCCTGCCGGGCCAGCTCCCGCTCCAGACCCTTGTCCAGGGCGGAGGAGCGCGCCATCCCTCCGCCTTCCGGAGCGGCGACAAGGAGCGCGACCAGCCCCGCCGCCGCGAGGCAGAGCAGCAGCTTAAGCCAGCCGGTGCAGGAAAGCTTGACCATGAGTCTCAGTAACTCTGATAGGGGGGCATGTTGGCTCGCCGCGCCATTTCCCGCAATCCATCGTAGTCGGAGTCGAGCAGATCCTCGAACCCTTCCGCCCAGGAGGTCTTCAACACCTTGAACCGTTCGCCGTCGAGTTCGGCGGTATCCTCGGGACCGAGATCGAGCAGCGCCTTTTTGATCTTGGCGAAGAGCGTGGGATCGAGATCGGCGGCGGCGCCGAAGGTGCAGTAGGGAAAGGTCGCGCTTTGCGCAAGAATGGTGAAATCGTCCGCTTCAATCTTGCCTTCCCGGGTCATCTCCTCGAGGTCGAGGACAGGCGCGGCGGCCACGTCGAAATCACCGAAATAGACGGCGTAAACGAGTTTTTCATGTTTGAAGGCGCCGGCGGGAATGGCGTAGTAGGCCAGATCCCGCTCGGGATCGATGCCGGCGGCAAGCATCAGATCGTACTGGGCGAGATAGCCGGAAGGGGCCATCATCGGCCCGAAGATCAGGCGCTTGCCCTTGATGTCCTCGATCTTCTCGATACCGCTCCCCTTGCGGGCGATGAGCGCCCCCGCCGTGTGGGAACCGAAGGCGCCGCGCTTTTCCGTAGCCATTAGCTTGAGGCCGACGGCCTCCTTGAGAATGATGTAGAGCAGGGAATTGGTGTGCACCAGGGCAAACTCCCCCGCCTTCATCCGCTCTTCGAACTCGTGGGTATCGACCACCACCGTCTCGAATTCGACCCCGGTCTTCTCCGAAAGATAGCTGGAAATGGGAGCGAAGCGCTGGTAGGTCTCGCGCTCGTTGTTGCAGTTCATGTAAGCGATCTTCATCTTCGGCCGTTCTTCGAGACGGTCGCAGCCGGGAAGAAAAAAGACGGGAAAAAGGAGCAAAAGCAAGAAACGTCGGGTCATGAATATCATTCCCAAAAAAGAAGAAAGGTCCTTCGAGTACAGATCATTAAATAAACACTCGTTTATGAAAGGTGTGTCGCAGCGACGAGAATGAGGGCAACGCCGC
>DIVU01000311.1:15837-15961 GCA_002423365.1 Desulfuromonadaceae bacterium UBA6124
GTGGAATCCCGCCAGAGAATACCGGCTCGGCCGTTGCCGGAGATCCGATTACGGCTCACCATCGCGTCTGATTTTTCAAGAAGAATGCCATGTTCGCTATTGTTGAGCAATTCGCTGTCGCGCA
>DIVU01000317.1 GCA_002423365.1 Desulfuromonadaceae bacterium UBA6124
CTGCTGCTGCCCGAAACGATTCCGCAGCTGACGCCGGGAGACCTCGCCGCCCTGGAAATGCTCGACTACCCGGAACTGGCCTTCCAGATCCTCGCCCCCTTTGTCGGCGACATCCCTTCGGCCGACCTCAAGGGGCTCATCGACCGCTCCTACGCCAGCTTCACCCACCCGGACATCACCCCGGTGGTGCATCACAACGGCGTGCACATCCTCGAACTCTTCCACGGCCCGACCCTGGCCTTCAAGGACGTGGCCCTGCAGCTTCTCGGCAACCTCTTCGAATATCTGCTCGCCGAACGGGGCGAAAAGATGAACATTCTCGGCGCCACTTCCGGCGATACGGGGAGCGCCGCCATCTACGGCGTGCGCGGCAAAGAGAACATCAACATTTTCATCCTTCATCCCCACCAGAAGGTGTCCCCCATCCAGGAATTGCAGATGACCACGGTCACCGACCCGAATGTCTTCAACCTGGCGATTCGCGGCACCTTCGACGACGGTCAGCGCATCGTCAAAGAGATTTTCGGCGACCTCGACTTCAAGGCCAAACATGCCCTGGGCGCGGTCAACTCCATCAACTGGGCGCGGGTGCTGGCCCAGGTGGTCTACTATTTCTATGCCTGGGGCCGGGTGCGCAAAAAGACCGATTGCCGGGAAATCTGCTTTTCGGTGCCGACGGGCAACTTCGGCGACATCTTCGCCGGCTTCGTCGCCAAGAAGATGGGCCTGCCGATCCGTCGCCTGATTCTCGCCACCAACGAGAACAACATCCTCACCCGCTTCGTCCGCCAGGGCGATTACTCCATCGGCACGGTGTCGCAGACCTACTCCCCCTCCATGGACATCCAGCTGGCGAGCAATTTCGAGCGTTACCTCTTCTACCTCTACGACGAGCAGAGCGGCCGGGTGCGCGACGCCATGGGCGAACTGGCCGGTACCGGCCGCCTCGCCTTCACCGCCGCCGAGCGGGAAAAGGTGGCCCAGGATTTCCTCGCCCAGGCCGTCTCCAACGCCGAGACCCTGGAAACCATCCGCGACTTTCACGGCAAGACCGGCTACCTGCTCGATCCGCACACCGCCGTCGGCGTCCGCGCCGCTCTCGATCTCGGCGACGGGCAAACCCCGACGGTCTGCCTGGCCACCGCCCATCCCGCCAAGTTCGGCGAGGCGGTACAGTTGGCTATCGGCCAGGAGCCGCCGCGCCCCGCCTCCCTGGCGGGAATCGAAAGCCGCGAAAAGCGCTGCGAGATCATCGATGCCGACACCACCGCGATCAAAAACTATCTGGTGGACCACGCTCTGTAACGATTCAGGATTTCGGCTCTCATAAACGCAAAAAGCCCCCGGCGAAACCGGGGGCTTTTTGCGTTGAAAGGAGAGCTCGGATCAGCAGTCGTAGTAGAGGGCGAACTCCATCGGGGTCGGGCGCATGCGGGTCGGGTTGACTTCCGCTTCCATCTTGTACTCGATCCACTTCTCGATGACGTCCTCGGTGAAGACATCGCCTTTGAGCAGGAAGGCGTGATCGTCGCGCAGATGGTTGAGGGCATCCTCGAGACTGCGGGCGACGTTCGGCACGTCCTTGAGTTCCTCGGGAGACAGACCGTAGATATCCTTGTCCAGCGGCTGGCCCGGATCGATCTTGTTCTCGATGCCGTCGAGGCCGGCCATCAGCTGGGCGGCGAAAGCCAGGTAGCCGTTGCAGGACGGGTCGGGGGTGCGATATTCAACCCGCTTGCCCTTGGGATTGTTGGTCACCGGGATGCGCAGCGAAGCGGAACGGTTACGGTTCGAATAGGCCAGGTTGACCGGCGCTTCAAAGCCAGGGACCAGACGCTTGTAGGAGTTGACGCTGGGGTTGGTAAAGGCGCACAGAGCTTTGGCGTGCTTCATGATGCCGCCGATGTAGTACATGGCCATCTTCGAGAGACCGCCGTAGCCGTCGCCGGCGAAGAGGTTCTGGCCGTCTTTCCATAGGGACTGGTGGCAGTGCATGCCGGAGCCGTTGTCGCCGTAGAGCGGTTTCGGCATGAAGGTCACGGTCTTGCCGTTGCGGAAGGCGACGTTCTTGACGATGTACTTGAACCACTGCAGGGTGTCGCCCATCTTCAACAGGCTGTCGAAACGCATGTCGATTTCGTTCTGGCCGCCGGTGGCGACTTCGTGATGGGAAGCCTCGATGCGCATACCGACGCTTTGCAGCACCTGCACCATTTCGTTGCGCAGATCAACGAAGGAGTCGGTGGGCGCGCAGGGAAAATAGCCTTCCTTGTGGCGGGGTTTGTAGCCGAGATTGGGGTACTCCTCGCGGCCGCTGTTCCAGGCGCCTTCAATGGAATCGATGCAGTAGAAGGACTCGTTGGCGCTGGAGCCGTAGCGGATATCGTCAAAGATGAAGAATTCCGGCTCGGGACCGAAGTAGGCGGTATCAGCGATGCCCGTCGATTTCAGGTAGGACTCGGCCTTCTTGGCGATAAAGCGGGGATCGCGGGTATAACCCTCGCGGGTGATCGGATCGATGATGTCGCAGATCAGGCTCAGGGTCGTGACCTGGATAAAGGGATCGATCTTGGCGGTGGTCGGGTCGGGAATCAGCAGCATGTCGCTGTTGTGGATCGGCTGCCAACCGCGAATCGAGGAACCGTCGAAGCCGATGCCTTCCTCGAAGGTATCTTCGCCAAATTCGCTCATGGGGACGGAAAAATGCTGCCAGATACCGACAAAGTCGAGAAATTTGTAATCGACCATCTGACAGTTGTTCTCTTGGGCAAAAGCCACGACTTCCCTGGGTGTCATTGATGTCTCCTTTGACTTAATGATTTTTTAGCCACGGCCTCCCCGAGCGGGCCGGCACAAATGGAAAAGATTGCGAGGTGCGGCGTGTTAGAGCGCGTCGTCGCCGCGCTCGCCGGTACGGATCCGCACCACTTCGTCGACACTGGTCACGAAAATCTTGCCGTCGCCGATGCGTCCGGTGCGGGCGGCCTCGGCGATGACGTCGACGACCTTGGCGGCCATCTCGTCGCTGACAATGATCTCCATCTTGATCTTGGGGATGAAATCGACCACGTATTCGGCGCCGCGATAGAGTTCGGTGTGACCCTTCTGCCGCCCAAACCCTTTCACTTCACTGACGGTAATGCCCTGAATGCCGATTTCGTTCAGAGCTTCCTTGACCTCGTCAAGCTTGAAGGGCTTGATAACGGCTTCCACTTTTCTCATCTCTTCACCTCCCGAAAAGGATCTGGCGCGTCAAGCACGCGAGGGGTTTCGTTCCTCGCACCCGCCTTATCGACAAAGGACAGCGCTCTTGGCCAAACGTTTTAGCAAAGAACCTGCCATTTTTTCCGAATGTAAAAAAAAATCACAAGACACCGGATTCATTATGGGAAAATTCATGGCCCGAGATTCCACTGAGATCCCACAACTCCCCGTGAAAAAATCGGCCCAATTTTTAAGCAGCATAAGGGCACAGATGCCCAATCCGTAAGCAGTTCCAAAACTTCGGGAATCCAGACAAAATGACGCCGGACTCCATAACTCGGACGTGAGGCTTGACTGTTAATAAATATATAATTAGGATTATGCCGTTCCGAAACAAACTCCGAACGGTTGCCATGGCGCTCCCCGCCACCGGCGCGAGGAGGCTTTGATGACCCGTTGCTTCACCCTTCTGCTGGTCGACGACAACCTGTCTCAGATCGCTCCTCTGCGGGACTTTCTCGAAGAGGCCGGGTATCGGGTCCGGACCGCCGACAACGGCATGAAAGCGATCATCGCTATTTATCAACGGCCCCCGGACCTGATCCTTTCGGACATCCCCATCTCGGAATTCAACGGCTACCACCTCTGCCGCATCCTCAAGAACGACCCCCTGACCCACGACATCCCGATCATCCTCTTCAGTTCCCAGGCGGAACCACACAATCGCTTCTGGGGGGAAAAAGCCGGCGCCGATGCCTTTTTGGAAAAGGCCGCCGAGTTCCCCCGCATCCTGGCGACCATCGAGGGTCTCGTCAAGGGGCGGAGGAAAGAAGCGACGGAGTCCCCGGCAAGAGGGGCCCAGGGGCTCGACGGCAAGGCGATCCGCAACCAGATCACCGGACTTCTCGACCGCCTGCTCTACGAGTCGACGATTTCCAACGAAATCCTCAAACTGACCGGACTCGCCCACGACAGCGAAGCCCTGGCCCGGGAACTCTTCGGTTTTCTCGCCCTCATCTGCCGCTACAGCGCGGCCGGCCTGCTGCTGCGGGAAGGTGCGGACAAATATTCGATTTTCCTGCAACTGATGGAACCGGTTTCGGACGGCTTCATCGAGCACGCCCGCAAAGAGATCCTGCACCGGGCCGGACTCGACCGCGAAGCCGCGGGCAAATACCGTTTCCTTCTGATCGAACAGGAAACCGGGGGGGGACGAGCGATGCCGGTCAGCTTCCAAGTGCTGAGCTCCCTGCCCATCCATGACGGCAACGAGTTGCTGGCCTCGCTGACCCTCTTTGAAAGCGGCCAGCGGCGGCTGACCGAAGGGATGAGCCACGCCCTCGACGTGATCGCCGACCGGCTGCTGATTGTGGCGCGCTACCTGAAAAAAATCAAGGATATCGAAAACGTCAAAGCGGATCTCGTGTCGATGCTGGTGCATGACATGCGCTCGCCGCTGACCGGCATCAGCGGCTTCACCAACGTGCTGGCGGAGGGCATTCTCGGTCAGGTATCCCCTGACCAGGGGGCGGCCCTGCAAAATATCCAGGAAGGCTGCACCAGGCTGCTGGCGCTGATCGACGATATTCTCGACTACTCCAAACTGGAGGCGGGCAAGATGCAGGTGTCGCCGCGCCCCCTCGACCTCGCGCCCCTGCTCGCCCAGATTCTCGGTTCCTTTTCCCTCCAGCTGCAGGAACATCGTTTGCGGGTCGAAACGGAACTGCCCGAAAACCTGCCCCAGGTCATGGCCGACGAAAAACAGCTGACCCGGGTTCTGTCCAACCTGATCAGCAACGCCGTCAAGTTCACCCCCGACGGCGGCCATATCCGCATCGCCGCCGCCCCCGCCATCACCCGCCAGAAGCAACCGGCTCTGGAAATCAGCGTCAGCGACACCGGCTGCGGCATTCCGGAGGAACAACAGAAGACCCTCTTCGACCGCTACGAGCAGCTGCCCAGCGCGACCGTCTACCGCAAGGGGACCGGCCTGGGACTGGCCATCTGCAAAGAGATCGTCGGCCTGCACCACGGCGACATCGGGGTAGAGAGCCCGATCGCCGACGGCGCCGGCAGTTGTTTCGCCTTCACCCTCCCCCTGGCTCTGCCCTGAAACCTCTCAACCCCGATCGAAAAAGGGGCTCTTGCCGCTGACCGACAGGGGGATGGCGTAAGCGATCCGCACCCCTTCGCCGAGCAGCCCCATCTCGATGGCGGCCTTACCGGCGCTGTACATGACGCGGTTATCGAGGCGCAGGTCGGCGGCCCGGCTCACCGCCGAACCGACAGCGATCCCCAGGTCGCCAGTGGCAAAGGCGCAGGTGGCGCCCGCCGCCTGCATCGCGGCGCAGTCGGCGAAGCCGCAGTAGCCGCAATGGGGCAGGCCCAAGGGCTCCATGCGGGTGCCGATGAGGACCAGCGCCGAAACCAGGGTAAGATTACCGGCATCCCGGGCAAAAAAAGCCACCTGGTCGCGCTCGGCAATCATGCGCATGGTATCGGCCAGGCGCCCCAGCTCAACGCCGCTGACCACGGCGGTCACCAGCAGATCCCGCCCCCGTCCCTTGGGGGCGGTGCGCGCCGCCGCGCAGAGCAGCTCCGCGGCCCGTTCGACCCATTCGATCTTCGATTCCGGATTGATCGTCAGCATTGTTGGTCACTCCTTCGCGTAAAGCATGAAAGGAAAGGAAATTCCCTTGAAGAAAGGGGGATGGGCGTTGCAGAATGGGCGCTCATTCAACCCAGGAGATTCCCATGCCCCAGATTCATCCCAGCGCCGTGGTCGATCCCGGCGCCCGTCTCGCCGACGACGTCGAGGTCGGCCCGCACGCATTCATCGACGCCGACGTCACCATCGGTCCCGGCTGCCGCATCCTGCACGGCGCCCATATCGGCCGCTGGACCCGCCTTGGCGCGAACAACATCCTCTACCCCGGCGCCGTCGTCGGCCACGACCCGCAGGATCTGGGTTACAAAGGGGAAGAGGCCTGGACCGAGATCGGCGACGGCAACATCATCCGCGAAGGGGTGACCATCCACCGGGGGAACCGTCCGGGCACCGGCACCCGGGTCGGCGACCACAACTTCTTCATGGTCAACAGCCACATCGCCCACAACTGCATCATCGGCAACCACGTCATCCTGGTCAACGGCGCCCTGCTCGCCGGCCATGTGGAGGTCGGCGACCGGGCGATCATCTCCGGTAACTGCCAGGTCCACCAGTTCGTGCGTATCGGCCCCTTCGCCATGATGCGCGGCGGCTCCGGCGCCGCCAAAGATGTCCCCCCCTTCTGCATCAACGACGGGCTCAACTGGCTGCGCGCCGTCAACGTCGTCGGCCTCAGGCGGAGCGGCTTCGACGCCCAGCGTATCCGCGCCGTCAAGGAAGCCTTCAAAACCCTCTTCCGCGCCAACCTGCCCCTCGCCGAAGCCCTGCAACGGGTGGCCGATGATCCCGAGTGCACCGCCGACGTCCGCCTGATGCTCGATTTTATCCGCGAAAGCAAACGCGGCGTCGGCAGCGGTCGGGGTTCCAGCCGCGAGTAGCTAGATCATCCCCGCTCCCTGCCGCGTGAGCGCGGCGAAATCCTCGGCCGGCAGGGGGCGGCTGAAATAAAAGCCCTGAAAGCTGTCGCAGCCGCAGTGCCGCAGAAAATCGAGCTGCCGGCGGGTCTCCACCCCCTCGGCCACCGCCTGCAGGCCGAGGCTGTGGGCGATGGCGACGATACTGGTGACGACCGCCGCGGCGCTGGGATCGTCGGCGGCGTCGCTGATGAAGGAGCGGTCGATCTTCAGGCTGTCCACGGGAAAGCGGCGCAGGTAGTTGAGAGAAGAGTAGCCGGTGCCGAAGTCATCCAGAGCCAGACTGACGCCGAGATCCTTGAACTGACGCATGGTCGCGACGGCGGCCTGGGGATCGCGCATGATCATGCTTTCGGTCAGCTCCATCTCCAACAGGCCCGGCTCCAGATCCCGTTCTCGCAGAAAGCACCGAGCGGTATCGGCCAGATCCTCCCGGCGGAACTGCCGGGCGGAAAGGTTGGCCGCCACCGGCAGTACCGGCAAGCCCGCATCCCGCCAGCGCCGAAGCTGGGCGCAGACTTCCCCGATAACCCATTCGCCGATGGGCAAAATCAGCCCGGTCTCCTCGGCCAGGGGGATAAACGTCCCCGGCGCTACCATCCCCCGTTCGGGATGGCGCCAGCGCAAGAGTGCCTCGGCCCCGTAGATTTTACCGGTCGCCAAAGCCACCTTGGGCTGATAATGCAGGCAGAATTCCTCCCGCTCCAGAGCCCGACGCAGGTCGGCCTCCATCTCCAGGGTCTCCATGACCCGCAGATTCATCTCCGGTGCGTAAAAGCGGAAGCAGCCCCCCTCCTCCTTGGCTCGATACATGGCGACATCGGCGTTGCGCAGTAAGGTCTCGGCATCCTGGCCGTCGCGGGGATAGAGACTGATGCCGAGGCTGGCGGTGACGGTAAGATCCCGCGCCCCGAGCTGATAGGGCAACGTCAGATGTTCGAGCACTTTCCGCGCCACCGGTCCGACATCGTCCTCCCCCGCCAACTCCCCGAGCAGAATCACGAACTCGTCGCCGCCGAGACGGGCGACGCTGTCCATTTCGCGCACGACGGTGCGCAGGCGCTGGGCGGCGCTGAAGAGCAGTTCGTCACCGACGCTGTGTCCAAGGCTGTCGTTGAGCACCTTGAAGCGGTCGAGATCGAGCAGCAGCACCGCAACCAGCCGCCGGGAACGCTGGGCGTAGTGGATCGCCTGCTCCAGCCGGTCGAGAAGGAGGGTGCGGTTGGCCAGACCGGTCAGCTCGTCGTGGGTGGCCAGATGGCGCAACTGCTCCTCGTAGATCTTGCGTTCGGTGATGTCCTCCTTGACCGCGAGAAAATGGCTGATCGCGCCGAATTCATTGCGAATGGCGGAAATCGCGGCCGATTCCCAGAAAAGCGACCCATCCTTGCGCCGGTTGTGAAACTCGCCGCGCCACTCGCCGCCGGCGGTGATCGTTTCCCACAGCTGCCGATACTCCTCCTCGCCGGTTTCCCCCGACTTCATCAGGCTTGGATTGCGGCCCTGTACCTCATCCAGCGCATAACCGCTGATCTGGGTAAACTTGGGGTTGACGTATTCGATGCGTCCCCAGGGATCGGTGAGGATGACCGATGCCGGGCTCTGCTCCACCGCCGTGGAGAGTTTGCGCATCTCCTCCTCGTAAAGCTTGCGGTCGGCGATATCGTAGACGAAGGCGAAATAGAGGGATTGCCCTTCGTAATCGAGGCGACTGAGGGTCACTTCCACGGGAAAGAGCGTTCCGTCCTTGCGGCGATGAACGCTTTCGAAGGTGCGGGTTTCCTGCCCGTCGAGGGCACGGCGCTGCTCGCGCCAGAGACTCGCCGTCAGGTTGGGATCGAGATCGTAAAGGGAGCGTTCCCGCAGTTCCCCGTGGGGATAGCCGAGACTTCGGCAGGCCCGCTCGTTGGCCATGAGAATACGTCCGTCGGCGTCGATGCGAAGCATACCGATCGCCGCATGGTCGATACAGAATTGCGCCAGTTGCCAGCCCGTTTCCGCCGTCTTGCGCTCGGTAACGTCGTGGATGATGGAAAGAAGCAGGGCGCGGCCGGAGAGGCTGATCGTCGCGCTGAAGACCTCGACGTCGCGAATCGAACCGTCGGCCAGACGATGGCGGAAATTGAAATGATAGCGCTGGGCCGCTTTCGCCAGCGCCATTTCCCGGCGTACCTCGTCGGCGTCGAGGATGTTGATGTCCGTTATCCGCTTGGCGCGGAGCTGTTCGCGACTGTAGCCGTAAAAAGCGGCGGCCGACGGATTGGCATCGACGATCTCCGAGCTTTCGGGATCGAGCAGCAGCATGACCGCGTGATTGTCCTCGAAGAGACAGCGATAGCGCTCCTCGCTCTGGCGCAGCTCCTCATTCGCCCGCCGGTTCTCGAGCCGTAGCCGCTGCTGTTCCAGCGCCCCCAGCACCGCCGGCCCCAGGCGCGAGAGATGATCCTTGAGGATGTAATCCCAAGCCCCGGCCTTCATGCAGGAAACCGCCGTCGCCTCGTCGAGAGCGCCGGTCACGAGAAGGAAGGGAACGTCGGGACATTGGGCCAGGGCCAGATCCAGCGCGGCGAGGCCGTCGAAGCGCGGCAGATGGTAGTCGCAGAGGATCACATCCGGAGTGAAATCCGCCAGCGCCGCCAGATAGTCCTCGCGGGTCTCCACCCGCCGGAATTCACAGGCGGGGAGCACCTTGCGAACTTCATAGGCGTTGAATTCGGCGTCGGCGGAGGAATCCTCCACCAACAGTATCCGTAAAGCGAGCGGCAAAAGCTTTCTCCCAGAACGAGGTTTTAAAATTATACGCTAATTTCAGACTATTGCAGTCGGAAGAGAATCACTCCCGTTCGTGGCGGCCTCGGACCCCAGGGTAAAAAAGAAGGTCGCCCCCTGCCCCGGCCTCCCTTCGGCCCAGATCCTTCCTCCGTGCCGCTCGACGATGCGCCGGCAGATCGCCAGACCGACGCCGGTCCCTTCGAACTCCTCAGCGCCGTGCAGGCGTTGAAAGACGCCGAAAAGCTTGTCGGCATAGCGCATGTCGAAACCGGCGCCGTCATCCTCCACCCGATAGACGACGCCATCCCCCCGACGCTCGGCGGCCACGACAATATTTGCCCGCTCCCGGCGGGAAGAAAATTTTACGGCATTGGCCAAAAGGTTGCTCCAGAGCCGGCCCAGCAGGCGAGGATCGCCTAGGGCCCGCGGCAGATCCTCCAGCCGGAAATCGATGCGCTGAGTCGGCTCCATCTGGGTCACTTCACGAAAGGCCTCCCCGGCCAGGGCTGTCATATCCACCTTCGTCGAACGGGGCACGGCCCACCCCAGGCGGGAAAGGGTCAGCAGATCGTCGATCATGGCGGTCATGCGTCGGGTGTTGTCGCGCACCAGGGCACAGAGTCGCCGCCCCTCGTCGGTGAGGCTCGCCCCTTGCACCTCGGACAGAATCCGGGTGAAGCCGTCGATGGCCCGCAGAGGGGCGCGCAGATCGTGGGAAACGGAATAGGCGAAGGATTCCAGCTCCCGGTTGGCGGCTTCGAGCTCGGCGGTGCGTTCGCGCACCCGGTCTTCGAGGGTGGCGTTCAGCCGGCGGATCTCCTCGGCGCCGCGCAGCAGCTCGCTGTCTATTTGCTGCCGTTTCACGCGATTGACCATCAGCAACCCAAGCAGCATCGTCAGCAGGGGGTTGATCGCCAAAACCGGCAGGGCCACGCGCCCCAGAACCTGCCAGACCACCTCCCCGGGGAGGGTCAACAGCAGCAGGAGCATCACGGCGTGCACCGATAATCCGAAGAGGTAGAGCTCCCGCCAGCCCAAGTCCTGCAAAGAGCGGCGCCGCGAGCGTCCCCAGGCCAACCCGAGCAGGCCGGAAGCGAAAATCACCGCCGTCCCGGTCCCGGCCGCGCCTCCCTGGGCAAAACGCCAGGCGGCAGTCACCAGCATGGCGACCAGGGTCGGGACGGCACCGAAGAAGAGTCCGGAAATCGCCAGCAGCACCGAGCGGCTGTCGAAGAAGATCCCCGGCAGACAATGCCAAGGGTTGAGCATGAGGACGACACCGAGCAACCCGATCAGCACGCCGATGCCCATACGTCCCGGCCAGGCGGCCCGGGACGCGTCACAAGAAATCATGACATCGTAGATGAGGGACAGAGCCAGCAGCAGCACAGCGTTGTGAACCAGGCCGAAAAATACCGAACCGTCCATCGTCGTAACCTGTTCAGCCCAGGGATTTTTCCACATCGGCGGTTTTGCCGATGAGGATGAGGATGTCGCTGTCCTTGATCACATGGGTGGGGGGCGGTGCGGGGATGAACTGGTCGGTCAGAACATCCTTGACGGCGATAACGGTCACATGAAACTTGCGGCGCAAGTCGAGCTCGACCAGGGTCTTGCCGATGAAGTGCCGGGGGGGGACCGTTTCCGAGAGGGAATACTCCTCGGCCAGGGGGATGAATTCGAGGATATTGGGGGTGGAGAGGCTGTGGGCGATCTTCCGCGCCATATCCTTTTCCGGATAGATGACGTCGGTCGCTCCGACCTTTTCCAGAATCTTGCCGTGATCCTCGCTGATCGCCTTGACCAAAATGCGCGGCACCTTCAATTCCTTGAGATAAAGGGTGATCAGCGTCGACAGGTGCGAGCGCTCACCGGTCGAAACCACCGCCGCGTCCACCTCGCGCAGCCCTTGGGCATCGAGAAACTCCTTGTTGGCGGCATCCCCCAGAATCGCCTGGTCGGAGCAATCTTTCACCGCCTGCACCTTGTCGCGGTCGGAATCGATGGCGATCACCTCGTGACCGTCGGCGAAAAGGGTCTGGGCCACATTGAACCCGAAGCTGCCCAGGCCGATGACGCAAAATTTTTTCTTCTTCATGCCAAACTCCCTGACATCAGCCGATCATGACGTTTTCTTCGGCATAGCGGGCGGAATAATGCCGGACTTTGCCGGCGACGGCGAAAGCCAGGGTGAGCAGACCCACCCGGCCGACAAACATGAGCAGGACAACAATCCATTTCCCTGCGGGATTCAACGTGGCGGTCATGCCGATGGACAGGCCGGCGGTGGCGAAGGCTGAAACCGCCTCGAAGGCATAGGCGAGAAATTCCCGGGGATTTTCGTGGGTCAGGTCGGTACTTTGCGCGATCAGCAGGGCGAAGAGCGCGATGCCGATCAGACTGGCGGCGAGAAGCACCAGGGCCAGGGCCTTGGTGACCTGTTCGTCGGGAATGGTCCGGTGAAAGAGGCTGACATGGGGGTTGCCCTTGAGACGGTTGTAAAAAATGGCGAAAAAGAGCGCCAGGCAGGTGGTTTTCACCCCGCCCCCGGCCGAGCCCGGTGACGCTCCGACAAACATGAGAAACATCACCAGAAAAAGGGTCGGCGAACGAAAGTTGTTCAGGTCGATGGTGTTGTACCCGGCGGTGCGCGCCGATACCGACTGAAACAGGGACGTCCACATCCCCTCCATGAACGGCATTCCGGACAACGCATTATCCATCTCCAGCCAGCCGATCAAAGCAGCGCCAAACACGATCAGGAACACCGAGGTCACCAGCACCACTTTACCGTGAAGAGAAATGCGGATGTTACGCCGGTGGGGATAGCGGAGATTCCTGATCCGACCGCTAATCCAGGCCATGACCTCGCGGATCACCAGAAAACCGATCCCGCCTAGGATAATCAGCGCCATGATCGTCGTATTGACGAGGGGATCGGCGCGGAACCCGATCAGATTGTCGGGGAAGAGCGAGAATCCGGCGTTGCAGAAGGCGGAAATCGAATGAAAAGCCGCGCTGTAAAACCCTGGCCAGAAACCCAGGCGGGGGACGAAAACCAGTGCCAGCAGCGCCGTCCCGATGGCTTCGATCACCAGCGTCAGAACCACGATTCCCCGGATCAGTTCCCGCCAGGAGCCGACCGGGGTGTGCATGAGGGTTTCGTTGATGATCCAGCGACCCTTGGCGCCGACGCCAATGCGCAGATAGATGAAGAGATAGACCGAAAAGGTCGTGATTCCCAATCCCCCCACCTGGATCAAGGCGAGGATGACCGACTGGCCAAAAAGGCTGAAGCGGCTGCCGGTATCGACCACCGTCAGGCCAGTGACGCATTGGGCCGAAGTCGCGGTGAACAGGGCATCGATAAAAGCCACGGGCTCGCCCCGCGCTGCGAGGGGTGTCGCGAGCAACGCGGCGCCGAGAAAAATCGCCAGCGCATAGAAGAGCGTCAACAATTGTGCCGGCGAGAGTTGTTTCAGCCGTTTGGCGAGCGATCCTTTTTTGCCGGGGATGAATTGGGCAGGGGGCACGAAAAATCCGGAGAGTTAAGCGGGTTCATGGGCTAACTGACTCTAATAACAGCGACAATAACACAGAAGCAAGGCTCGTCACGAATTTATTCTTGACGCCGGAGGCGCCCCAAACGCCGCCAGATCCCGGGCCAGCTTGGCCAATCCCCAGAAGAGGACGAAAAACTCCAGCCGCCCGAAGAGCATGCCGAAAATCTGCACCCAGAGCTGCCCCGGGGGAGTGGCGGGGCCGGTGATGCCCACGGACAAGCCGACGGTGCCGAGGGCGCTGGCGAACTCAAAGAGACTGTCGCCCAGGGAATGGCCGTAGGCGGTCAGGGCGCAACCGCCGAGCAGCCAGACCAAGAGAAAGAGCCCGACATAGGCGGCCGCTTTGCGGATCTCGCTTTCGTTTAAAAAGCGGCGCCGGCCGCCGATCCAGATCCCCTCCTCGCACCACTCCCGGGGGGAACGGGCGGCTTCCCGGGCTTCCCGGCGCAACCCCTTGAACAGGAGATGGATCCGGTGCAGCTTGATGCCGCCGGCGGTGGAATTGGCGCCGCCGCCGATGAGCATGAGCAGGATCAGGACCAGATAGCCGAGGTCTTCACCGCCGCTGAAGGAGATGGTCTGAAAACCGGTGGTGGAGAGGGCGGAAACGACCTGAAAAAGGAGCACCCGCAGATATTTGGGCAGTTCGGGATAGACCCGAAAGGCGCCGCCGAAGAAGAGAACCGCCGTCGCCAAGGGGAGCAGGATCGCCGCAAGGCGCACCTCGCCATTGCCGAACACGGCTCGCCAGTGTCCCTTGAGCAGGGTGTAGGCGGTGAGAAAATTGAGGGAGCCAAGTAGCATCAGCAACATCAGCACGGCCTCGACGGCCGGGCTGTTCCAGTGGGCGATGGAGTCGATCCTCGTCGAAAAGCCGCCGGTGGAGAGGGCGCAGAAGGCATGGTTGAGGGCATCGAACCAGCCCATCCCGGCCAGGAACAAGGCCGGCACGCCGAAGAGCAGATAACCGAAGTACAGCCGCAGGACCAGCCGCGCCGACTGGCGCACATGGGGGACAAGCTGCTCGGCGCGCCCTTCGGCGGCGCTTAGCCCGACCTCGGCCGGACCGGCCATGGCGCTGAGCATGAGAATCGCCAGCCCGGCGCCGCCGGCGAACTGCATGAGACTGCGGAAAAAGAGGAGCACGGGCGAGGTCCGCGCCACATCCAGCACCGACAGGCCGGTGGTGGTCCAACCGCTGGTGGACTCGAAGACGGCCTCCGTCCAGCCCTGCCCCGCCCAGACGAAGGGAACGGCGCCGGCGAAAATCGCCGCAAGCCAGGCCAGCACCACCAGCAGCGAGCCTTCGGCCAGGGACAGAAGGTTGTCCTCCGGTGCTCGCGCGCAGACGCGTAGAAGGCCGCCGAGCAGAAACAGCCCCAGGCCGGGGAAGAGAAAGCCGCCGAGCAGGGGAGCTTCCTCGGGAAAGACGAGAAAGAGGGGGAGCGGCGCCAGCATCAGCAGCCCGATAAGGGCGAAGAGGTAGCCGAGATGGCCGCAGAGAAAGCGGTAACGCTCGCGCAGATAGTCCTGGTAACGGCGGTCGTTCACCGCGATTCCTCGCCGGTGAGCAGGCGCAGGGCCGCTTCCAGGCTCGCGGGGGCGGCGATGAGAATCAGTCGGTCGCCGGCCTGCAGATGGGTTCCGCCCTTGGGAATCAGCACCTTGTCCCCGCGAATGATGCCGCCGAGCAGGGCTTCCTCGGGCAAGGTCAATTTTTTCAGGGGGAGCCCGACCGCCGGTGCATCCTCCCGCAGCAGCACCTCGGAAACGGAGACGGCACCATCCCCCACAGCCATCATTCGGGCGATTTCCTCGAACCCGGCCTGCTCTTCGATGATGAGGGAAAGAATTCGCGTCGCCGAGATCGCCGTCGTCACCTGCAGCTGATGGAAAATCTCTTCATTTTCCGGATCGTTGACCAGGGCGATGGTACGCGGCACCCGGTACATGCGCCCGGCGATCTGGCAGATCGCCAGGTTGTCCTCGTCGTTGGGCAACAGGGCCAAGACCGTGTGCGCCCGCAAAGCGCCCGCCTCATACAGCACCCGAGGGTCGGTGGCATCCCCGGCCAGAACCGCCGCGCCGGTGCGCCGGGAAAGCTCCCGCGCCTCATCTTCGCTGGGGGTGACGACTCTTACGTCCACCCCCCGACGGGAAAATTGTCGCGCCAGGTAATAAAGGATCTTGCCGCTGCCCGCCAGAATGACCTTCATGACCGGCTTGCCTCTCCGGCAAAGCGCCGCAGGAACTCCCCGGCACTGAGGCTGGTCGGGCTGATGGTTTCCACCCCCAGGGTCCGATACATCTCTTCCCGGGCCGGATCATAGACCCGGGCCAGCACCCGAGGCACCGCGAAGACCGTCTTCGCCACCTGGGCGACCATGAGATTGACCGTATCCTTCTCGGTGGTTGCCATCAGGCAGTCGGCCCGATCCAGATTGGCCAGACGCAACACCCGCTGTTCCACGGCATCGCCGGTCACCCGAAAACCGCTGAAACCGGCGTCAAGCTGGGCGAAGGCGGCTTCAAAGCGATCGACGACCACGACCCGGGCGCCCTCCCGACTCAGTTCCCCGGCAAGCAGCGCGCCCAACCGACCGCACCCGACAATGACCACCGATGGGGATGTCTTGTTGCCCATGCGAACTCCTTTCCTCTCGCGCGAAACCCCTGCACTTGCGCAGCGGCGCCGCTCATCTATAATACCATTCGAAATAAAGATTACTGGGCGCGTTCCGGCCCCCTTCCCTCAGGAGAAATCATGAAACAGCTGACGTTGTGCATCCTCTTCACCTGCGCCCTGGCACTTCTCGCCGGTTGCGACAAACCCTCCCCCACCGCCCCCGGCGTCGATCCAGCCCTGGGGGAAAGCGTCTACACCCAGCGTTGCGGCAGCTGCCATGAGCGCGGGATGGCCGGAGCTCCCCGTACCGGCGCGGCCGATGAATGGAAGACGGCCCTGGAGCGGGGGATCGACACCCTGATCGCCAACGCCATCAACGGCTACCGCGGAGAGCGTGGTTTCATGCCGGCTCGGGGGGGCCATGCCGCGCTCACCGACGCCGAGGTGACCGCCGCCGTCCATTACATGGTCAATAAAGTTCGCTGATCGCCTGAAGTCCAGCCCCGCCGGATCTTAGGCAAAGGAGAAAGGTCATGCCGACAAGTGCGAAACATAAACTGATCCCCCTTTTCCTCGCTCTGGCGGTTCTCGCCTTCCCCGCCCGGCCTTGGGCCTCCGGCCGCGTCGCAGACGATTACGGTTCGTCAACGCGCGTCGGCTCCTGGGATGACCGATCGCCGGGGGGTAGTGATCGCGACGACCTGCGCTACTTGGAACAACGGGAATACGAGCGCCGCTACCGCGAGTGGGAGGACAACAATAGCCGCCGTGAACTGCGGGATGATGAGGAGGACTATCGCGAACGGGACAACGAGCGGGAGCGGCTGCGGGAGCGCTTTCCCGAGGACCGGCAGGATCGCCGAGAATATGACGACCGGGGCGATCGCGACGACCGGGAAATTCCTTATCGCGAGCAAAATCGTTACGAGAATCGCGAAGGGCGGGGCTATGACGACGATGAAATGGGCCCGGCGGCGAGGGAGCGGGAATGGCGAAGGAAAGTGGAACAGGAGCAGAGAGAACTCGGCCGGGGTTCGGAACAAGGCCAGACGCAGCGCGAAGAACACCGCCGCAAATGGTGGAATTTCTGGGACTGATCCGCCGACCGGCAAAGCCCAAGGGGCGTCCCGTCGGCATCTGAACCCCGCCCTCACGGCCGCTCCGGCAGGGGCGGCTGTGCCTTTTTCACCCGCGAGAAGAACGAGATCATGACCGGCGACCAGATCACCATCTTTGCCATCCTCGGCTTGACCCTGGCGCTCTTTATCTGGAACCACTGGCGTTACGACATCGTCGCTCTGATGGCCCTGCTCGCCGTGGCGGGATTCGACCTGGTGCCGAGCGAGAGGATTTTCGTCGGGTTCGGCCATCCGGCGGTGGTCACGGTGATGGCGGTCCTGGTCCTCAGCCGCGGGCTCTTTCTCGCCGGCGCGGTGGATAACATGGCCCGGGTCCTGGCACGGGTGGGCCAGCGCCCCAGCATCCAGGTCGCCGCCCTGACCGGGATCGTCGCCCTCAGTTCCGGCGTCATGAACAATGTCGGCGCCCTCGCCCTGCTCATGCCCGTCGCCGTCTGGATGTCCCGGCAGAGCGGCCGCTCCCCTTCCCTGCTGCTCATGCCCTTGGCCTTCGGCTCCCTGCTCGGCGGCACCCTGACGATGATCGGCACGCCGCCGAACATCATCATCGCCTCCTACCGTGAACAGACCGGCGCCCCCCCTTTCGGCATGTTCGACTTCCTCCCGGTGGGCGGCGCAATCACCCTGGCCGGCGTTGTTTTCATCGCCCTGGCGGGCTGGCGCCTGACCCCGAAACGCATCCGCGAGGGGGCGAAAAAGCTTTTCCGCATCAGCGACTATCTCACCGAGGTGCGGGTTCCCGACTCCTCCCGTCTGGTCGGTCAACCCCTGCACAATCTGCTGTCGATCATGGAAAAAGAGGGGGAGGTCATTGTCACCGGCCTGGTGCGCGGAGAAATCCGCCAGCAGATGCCCTCGATCTACGAAGTTTTGCAGACGGGGGATATCCTGCTGGTCGAGGCCGACTCGGAAAGTCTCAAGAGCCTGATCGACCTGACCGGGCTGGAACTGGCGGAAAGCGGTAAAAAGGAGGGGGAAGGGGAAAAAAAAGGCGGGGAAATTAACCTGGTGGAGGTGATCGTCGCCCCCGAATCGACCCTGCTGGGGCGATCGGCGACCAGCCTCAAACTGCGGGAACGGTACGGCATCAATGTGCTGGCCGTGGCCCGACAGGGGAAACGTCTGCCGCGCCGGCTCGGCAAGGTGCGTTTCGTCCCCGGCGACATTCTGCTGGTGCAGGGGCGGGAGGAAAGCCTGCCGGCGACCCTGAGCGAACTCGGCTGCCTGCCCCTGGCGGAGCGGGGCATGCGTCTCGGCAAACCCCGGCAGGTCTTGCTGGCGGTGGGGATCTTCGGCGGCGCCTTGCTGCTGATTGCCTTGCACCAGGTCGCGGCGGCCCCGGCACTGATCGGCGGCGCCCTGCTCATGGTCCTGACCCGGGTACTCTCCCCCCGGGAGGCCTACGCCGCCATCGA
>DIVU01000158.1 GCA_002423365.1 Desulfuromonadaceae bacterium UBA6124
GGCATGCCGCCGAACTGTCCGGCGGAAACCTGGGCGTTCTGGGATTGCAGGGCCGCGATCACATCGGTGGTGGTCATGCGGTAGTTGTTCAGCTTGGTCGGATCGATCCAGATGCGCATGGCGTTCTGGGAGCCGAAGACCGTGACCTCGCCGACCCCTTCCGTCCTACTGATGATGTCCTGGATGTTGGCCACCATGTAGTCGGTCAGCTGGTAACGGTTCATGGAACCGTCCTCGGAGATCAGGCCGACGATGACCAGGAAGTTCTTGGTCGACTTGACCACCTGAATCCCCTGTTTCTGCACGACCTGGGGGAGGAGCGGAGTGGCGAGCTGGAGTTTGTTCTGCACCTGCACCTGGGCGATGTTCGGGTCGGTGCCGGCCTTGAAGGTCAGGTTGATCGCCACGGCGCCGGCCGAGTCGCTGGTCGAGGACATGTAGATCAGGTTGTCGATGCCGTTGAGTTTCTGTTCGATCACCTGGGTGACCGTATCCTGCACGGTCTGGGCGGACGCCCCGGGATACATGGCGTTGATGCTGATCTGCGGCGGCGCGATGGGAGGATACTGGGAGACCGGCAGGGTCTTGAGCGCCAACAGGCCGGACAGCATGACCATGATGGCGAGAACCCAGGCAAAGATCGGTCTGTTTATGAAAAACCGGGACATGGGGGAAACTCCTTGAAAATATTGTAACTAAAAGCTAAGGCCGCCGCGCTCCATCCTTGCTAAAAATAGGGCAGGGGGAAGGATTATTCCTTTGCCTCGGCGGTGGGTGCCGGCGGCGTTTCCTCGGCGGGTTTCCCGAAAATATAGGTTTTTACCGGCGTCCCCGGCCGGGCTTTCTGGAGACCTTCAAGGATGACGCGATCACCCTCCTGCAGGCCGCCGGAAACCAGCCAGTGTTCGTCCACCGTGCGGACGACCTGGATGACGCGCGGCTCGACCTTTTCTTCGCCATTGACGGTCATAACCGTGGCGTCCCCGGCGGGGTTGCGGTTCACCCCCCGTTGCGGCACCAGGATCGCTTCGTCGTTGACCCCCTCGGTGACGATCGCACGCACGAACATGCCGGGAAGGAGCAGATGGTCGGGATTGGGGAAGATCGCCCGCAGCGTGACCGAGCCGGTGCTCTGGTCGACGGTGACTTCCGAGAATTTCAATTCCCCGGCCAGCGGGTAGGCGGTGCCATCTTCCAGTAGCAGGTCGACCTTGGCCCGATCCCCCTCGCGCAGCAGGCCACTGTCGATGTTCCGTTTCAGATTGAGCAGTTCGGCGGTGGTCTGGACGACATCGACGTAAATGGTGTCGAGCTGCTGAATGACGGCCAGGGGCTGGGCTTGCCCGGTGGTGACGAGGGCGCCGTCGGTCACGGCGGAACGACCGATACGCCCGGAAATCGGCGCCTTGACCGTGGTGTAATCGAGATTGATACGCGCCGTCTGCAGGGACGCCTTGGCCACTTCGATCTCGGCCTCGGCCTGGCGCAGGGCGGCGCTGGTGTCGTCGTAATCCTGCTGGCTGACGGCGTTGATCTTGACCAGTTCGCGATAGCGCTCGAAGCGCTGGCGGATAGAGGTGACGTTGGCCATGTCGCGGCTCAGGGCGGCTTCGGCGCGGGCGACCTCGGCGCGATAAAGAGCGGGATCGATCTGGTAGAGAACCTGCCCGGCCTTGACGTCGGTTCCTTCGGTGAAGAGCCGTTTCTGGATGATGCCGCCGACCTGCGGCCGCACCTCGGCGATCAGACGGGGCGAGGTGCGCCCCGGCAGCTCGCTGGTCAGGCGCACGGCCTGGGGCTGCACCACCATGATTCCCACTTCCGGCGGAGGCGCCTGGGCTGGTGCCGCCGGCGCGGCCGTCTCATTCTTACAACCGCTCAGAAGCAACAACAGGGCGCAGAGCCCGGTGATCAGCAATCGGGATTTGTCATGGATTTTCATGGTTTGGTCCTTGTGAAAGGCTGCTTGCCGGTGACGGTCCGGTAAGGTGGAAATGATGTGGGTTGAAGATAAAAGCCGAAAAAGACTACTCTTTTTTCCGACTCTGTTCAAATGCGAATAGCGTCCCAGCAGGCTTCGGCGGTACGCGAGATGGTCTCTTCGTCGAGGCGGTTGAAGCCAAGGATATGGTCGCGAATAACACCAATCAGCGGACCGAAGATCAGGGCGGTCAGGACCGTGCGGGGGAGTGTTTTGATGATNNTCCCGGCGATAGGCGACCCCGTAGGGAGAATTGTGAAACTGTTCGAGAAAACTGAAATCGAAGGGGGCGGCCAGGCAGTAATGGACAAAGTAGCGACCGACGTAGAGAAAACGCTCATGCATCGGCTCTCCCAGGGGATAATCCTGCATCAGGGAGCGCAACAACCGGTCATTCAGTTCCCGGTGCAGTTCGTTGATCAGCTCGTCCTTGCCGGTGAAGTAGCGGTAGATCGTTCCCGTGGCGATTCCGGCCTTGTCGGCGATCATGGCCATGGTCGTGCCGTGGAAGCCGTTGACGGCGATGAGTTCCTTGGCGACATGAAGAATAGTTTCCCGTTTGTTTGTTGCTTTCATATGTGGTGGCCTTTTCTCTTGGTTAAGCAGGTGCGGATAATCAACTCAACGTTTGATCCCGTCCCAACAGGCCTGGATCGTCAACCGGCGGATTTCTTCGTCGATATCCACGCCCCGGTTGGCGTGCTCCTTGGCCAGGGCGGTGATGGGTCCGAAAACGAGGGCTTCCAGGACCAACAAGGGGGCATCCTTGACAATTTGCTGGCCACGGGCCTGGATGAGCAGGTGATGAATGATATTGTGTTCTTCGATGCGTAACACTTCCCGCTCGCTGAAGGGGGAGAAATAGTATTGCTCGATGAATTTGAATTCCTGGGGATTGTTCAGCAGGAAAAGGAGAAGTTTTTCCAGGGAGCGCAGCAGCCGCTCGCGTAGGGAAACGGAGGCGCCGTCGGCTTCCCGCAGTTCCTCTTCGATTTTGCCGCGCACTTCCCGAAAGAGTTCATGAATCAACTCCTCCTTGCTTTTGAAGTGAAAAAAGAGGGTGCCACTGGCGACACCGGCCTGTTTGGCGATCTGGGCCGTGGCGGTGCCGTCGAATCCCTGGGCGGCAAAGAGCCGGAGGGCTGCTTGCAGCAGGGCGCAGCGTTTGTCTTCGGATTTGCATGAGGGCATGGGATTCTCCTGACTGACTACTCAGTCAAAATAGTCCCGAAGAACGAATCTGTCAAATAATTTTTATGGAGAATGAAAAAAGCGGGGGGACCGTCGGCTGACGATCCCCCCGCTTGCGGGCTGGGTCGATGATGAACGATATCCCTCTTTACTTCATCCCTTGGGCGCGCAGGAAGGGGGAGTATTTCATATCCGTGCCGGAAATATGGTTGATCAGCCAGCTCTTCAGGAAGTTGCCGACCTTGACCGACATGGAGGCTTGACCGCTCTTGAACTGCCGCTGTAGATCGAGCACCTGCTTGGTGAGACTGTCATGTTCCTGCTTGTGGGCCAACAACTCGGGATAGTTGTAGGTTTTCATGTACCGCTCCTCGGTGGCGAAATGACCGGCGGTATATTTGATCATCTCGTCCAGGATCTTGCCAAGAGCGTCGTTGCCCTTGCCGGCCTGCATGGCGTCATAAAGCTCGTTGAGCATCGCCACCAGTTTCTGGTGCTGGGTGTCAATTTCCCGGATGCCGACGCTGAAGCGGTCCTCCCACTTGAAAAAAGCCATCTCGAAATTCTCCTTTCATTACCGATGGATGATTAGCGTGAAGGGCAGGAGTGAGATTCCGCCCCTTTCCAATAAATGACCATATCGGTAATTAATGCAGGATCTATTCCGAATCCGGCGAGGGATCGTGCCAGTATGAAGTTTGCGAGGGGGGGGAGGAGGCCGCCCAGGCTCCGAGGTAATCGTCTTCGAGGAGAAAGTTCCCCGTGGCCAGTTCGATGTTTTCGCCGGTGTCGGCCTCGCTGAAACCCGTTCCCAAAGCTTTCAGCCGTGCTTCCCGCGTCGTCCAGTGTTGAAAAAAACGGCGCGTTTTTATTTCCGCGGGCAAGGCGTCGAGTTCCGCCCGGATATCTTCCCCGAACGCCCATCCGGCGATTTGACCGATATCGACGGGGCGTTTCAGCCATTCCACGTCGACACCGATCCCGCCTCGGGCGCAGATCCCCAACAGGCCCCAGCAACCGGCATGGGCGAGGTTGAAGGCAAGGGGGGACTCGGGAAAAGCGATGGCCGGTTTTCCGGCGGGACCGTAGGCGAAGCGCAGGGCGGCAGGGGATGTGTCGAGATAACAGGCGAGAATTTGCCGCAGGCGTCCGCGAGCGGCGATGAAATCGAGTTTTTTCGGGGGGATGCGCAAGCGTTCGGCGCGGGCCGTTTCGTCGGGAGAAAGGAGAGGATGCAGGTCGCTGATCGCCTCCAAGGGCAGGTCGAGGCGGAAGCGCCAGAGATGCAGATCGCCATCGTCAAGGCGCGGTCTGGCGGGAGGGGTTCGCCAATTCACCGGGGGGATCAGCGGGGTTTCTCCTTGAGCCAGGTCGCCAGGCGTTCCATCCCTTCGTCGAAGCTGATCCGGGGTTGGTAACCGAAATCGCGGTGGGCGGCGCTCAGGTCGAACCAGTGGGCGGTGGAAAGTTCCCGGGCGACGAAGCGGGTCATGGGCGGCTCGCCGGAGAGACGCAGCAGGGTGTAGGCCTTTTCCAGCAGCCAACCGGCGGCGTAGGCGAGTCGGGGGGAAATGGTACGGGTCACGGGGGGAAGATTGCCGGCGGCGAGGATGCGGTCGACCACCTCCCAGACCGGTTTCGGCTCCCCTTGAGCGAGAAAATAGGCCTTGCCCGCCACGGGCGAACCGACGGCGAGGGCATCGGCGGCCTGCAGGTGGGCCTGTGCCGCGTTGTCGATATAGAGGGTATCGACCAGGCAGGGCCGCCGGCAGATGCGCCGCAGCCGTCCCCGCCGACCCCGATCAAGGATGCGCGGCACCAGATGGTTGTCCCCCGGACCCCAGATGAGATGGGGGCGCAGCGCCGTCGTCGCCAGATTCGGGCCGTTGGCGGCGAGCACCAGCTTCTCGGCTTCGGCCTTGGTCCGGGGATAGTGGGCCTCAAAGTGGGCGGGATAGGGGACGGATTCGTCAACCCCCTCCATGTCCTTGCCGTCGAAGACGACGCTCGGCGAGCTGGTGTAAACCAGCCGGTCGATGCCGTGAGCACGGCAGGCGGCGATGACGTTGACGGTGCCGACAACGTTGGCCCGGTAGTAATCCTGATAATCCCCCCAGACCCCGGCTTTGGCGGCGACATGAAAGACCAGATCGCAGCCCGCCGCCGCCTCCGCTACCGTCCCGGCATTGGCCAGATCCCCCTGTACTTGTTCGACCCCGAGGGCATCCAGTTCAGGGTAGAAGTTGCGCGCTAGGGAACGTACATCGTCCCCCCGTTGTCGGAGCAGGCGAACGATGGCCAGGCCGAGAAAACCGCCGCCGCCGGTGAGCAGCACTTT
>DIVU01000306.1 GCA_002423365.1 Desulfuromonadaceae bacterium UBA6124
GTGGCGTTGCTGATGCCGGCGCCCATGCAGACGCAGGTATCCATGGCCGACAGGGGCGGCAGCGCGCCCAGGGTATAGCAGCCGATATCACCGGTGACGAAGGCGCCGAGGCGTTTGAGCGCAAAAAAGACCCCGCGATGGGAACAACCGGGGCACATATTCGGCGGCCGATTGGGCAGCGGCTCCGACCCCACCTCCACCCCTTGGGGCTGGGGCAAGCCCAAAGCGGCGGCGACGCGACTGGGGGAGAATTCGCCGCAGATGGGGAAAATTTCCTTGCCCTTGACCTCAATCCCCAGGGCCTTGACCTGCTCTTCGATGAAGGGGTCGAGCTCCTCGATGACATAGAGGGTTTTGCAGCGGGCGGCGAAGTCGCGAATCAGCTGCTCGGGCAGGGGATAGACCATACCGAGTTTGAGGATATGTGCTTTGGGCAGCACTTCCTTGGCGTATTGGTAGGAGATCCCGGCGGTGATGACGCCGATCTCCCCCTCCCCTTCCTCGATGCGGTTGATCCCCTGAGTGCACCCCCAGGACTTGAGATCGAGCAGGCGCTGTTCCACCACCGGATGACGCTTGCGGGCGTTGCCCGGGAGCATGACGAATTTGCCGGGATTGCGCTCGATTTTAGGTTCGGGCAGACCAGTGACCCGCTCCCCCAGGGTGACAATCGATTTGCCGTGGGAAATACGGGTATTCGAGCGCAGCAGTACCGGGGTATCGAACTGCTCGCTCAGCTCGAAAGCCAAACGGGTGAAGGCCAGGGCCTCGGCGCTGTCGGCCGGTTCAAGCATCGGCGCCTTACCCAAGCGGGCGTAATGGCGACTGTCCTGCTCATTCTGCGACGAGTGCATTTCCGGATCGTCACAGACCACCACCACCAGTCCGCCGCGCACGCCAATGTAGGACATGGTCATGAAGGGATCGGCGGCGACGTTGAGACCGACATGTTTCATCGCTACCATGGCGCGGGCGCCGGCGAAACTGGCGCCGATGGCGACTTCCAGGCTGACCTTCTCGTTGGGCGCCCAACTGGAATCGATTTCCGAGTACTGGGAAATGTTTTCGAGAATTTCGGTGCTTGGCGTACCGGGATAGGCCGAAGCGACGCGCACGCCTGCTTCGAAGGCGCCGCGGGCAAAGGCTTCGTTGCCGGACAAAATGGCCTGTGACATAGATCTCCTCGGCTGGGATGAATGAGATAATTGCGTGAATATAGACAATCGGGGGGGAAAAGTCAATTTGCGGAAGCTTGCGCCAGATCCAGAACGATTCCTTCCAAAAGGCCGAAATCACTGACGATAATTTCTTGTTTGCGCAATCTGCGGAGAAGACCGGCGACAATCGCGAGTCCGGGGACAATCAGATCGCCGCGCCCCTTTTCCATCCCCGGAAGATGCTCCCGTTCGGTGACGGATAGCGGGCGCAGACGGGCGAGAAAATCCTCGACCCGCTCCCGGGAAACCCGGTGGTTGTTCACCCGCCGCCAGTCATAATCCGTCATTTCCAGGTCCAGGGCGGCGATAGTGGTGACGGTGCCGGCGGTGCCGACCAGCGCGGTGGTGTCGGCGACCTCGACCCTAGCTTCGCGCAAATCTCGTTCCAGCTGTTCCAGGATCCCGTCGATTACCTCATCCGGTTTCTCCGGGGATTCGGCCAGACGGACCACGCCCAGGGGATAGCTGCGGGCGAACCGGCGCTCCTCCCCCACCAGCAGGATGAACTCGGTGCTGCCGCCGCCGATGTCGAAAATCAGACAGGAAGGGGGCTGGGGATGCAGGGCTTCGCGGACGCCGAGGGCGCTGAGGCGAGCCTCTTCGTCGCCACTGATGATTTCGACGGCGATGCCGAGTTCCTGTCGGATGGCGTGAACGAAATCCGCGCCGTTCGCCGCCAGGCGCAGGGCTTGGGTGCCAACCGCCCTTATCCGGCGGATGTTGTGCGCATCCAACTGCGACTTCATGGCGCGCAACGCGCAAAGGGTCCGTTCCCGGGCATCGGGAGCCAGACCCTTCACAGGACACAACCCGCCGCCAAGGCGGGTTATGCAGCGTTCGTAACGAACAGGCGCCAGACCCTCAGGCCCGACCTCGGCCAGCAACATGCGAACCGTATTGGTGCCGATATCGATGGCGCCGAGCAACTACTTCTCTCCCACCACCGCTTGCGCAACATTATATGTATGGTCGCCGATCTTCTCGAAGTTGTGCAGCATATCGATGAAGACCAGACCGGGCAATACGGCACATTCTCCGGTGTTGAGTCGGGCGATGTGATTGTTGCGCATCGATTCCTCCAGGAAATCGATATTGTCTTCCATGTGTCGAGCCTTCTCCAAAATGGTCTGATCCGCTCTGGCCAATCCGGATAGAACGAATTCCAGTAAGCCCCTGGTGCTTTCGCCGATCTCCACCAGTTCGGCTTCGCCGACATCCGAGAAACAGATCTTCTGGGCGGCTTTTTTCTGACCCAGTCGCCAGAGATTTTCACAATGATCCCCCACCCGCTCCAGGTCGTTGACCATGTGCATCATCGAGGCGATCTCCTGGGATGTATCCTGGGTGATCGATTTCTGCGACAGAGCGACAAGGAAATCGGTAATTTCCTTTTGCAGCAAATCGACGATGTCCTCCTTCTTCTCCAGGACGGCAATGTGCTTGTCGTTGCCGTCCTTTAAAAAGAGCAGGGTTTCGTCAAGCATTTCCAAGGCGATCTGGCCCATGCGCCGGGTTTCGGCCTGGGCCTGCCCCAAGGCGATCGGCGGCGTATTGAGGACACGGTTATCGATGTATTTCAGATGAAATTCCATTTCCTCGTCCCGGCCACGGATAATGATGGTGGTCAATTTGGCCAGGATACCGACCAAGGGCAGAAAGATAATGGTGTTGATGATATTGAAGAGCGAATGGGTATTGGCGATATGTCGGGCGATAAAGGGTTTGTCGCCGATGACGCCACCCAGGGTCTGGGCCTGCTGTTGGGTCTGAATGACAAAATCGGCATCCCCGGGAGTGATGCTGTTGACGAAGGAGAGAAAAAACGGCATCAGCAACAGCATGTAAGCGACGCCGAGAAAGTTGAAAAGAAAATGAGCAAAAGCCGTACGCTTGGCCGCCAGGTTGGTGCCGATGGCGGCCAGGTTGGCGGTAATGGTGGTGCCGATATTTTCCCCCAGGACGAGGGCCACGCTCGCCTCGAAAGAAATTAGTCCGGCCCCGGCCAGCGCGATGGTGATACCCAGGGTTGCACTGCTGCTCTGCACGATCATGGTCAGGATCGTACCGATCAATACACCAAGCAGCGGCATATCCCCTACGAGCACAAAAATGTCACGGAATTCCTGACTCGTCTTCAGGGGGTCGAAAGCCTGCTCCATAATCTGCAGACCGAAAAAGAGCAGACCGAAACCAAGGAGAACTTCCCCTATGTACATCCATTTGCGACTGCGGGCAAAAAGCTTGAGACCCGCGCCAAGGCCGATGGCCGGCAAGGCATACTTGGTGATCTTGAAGGCGATGAGCTGAGCGGTGATGGTGGTGCCGATGTTGGCGCCGAGAATGACGCCGATGGACTGGACCAGGGACATGAGACCGGCATTGACGAAGCCGACGACCATGACCGTGGTGGCACTGGAAGATTGGATAATGGCGGTCACGGCGATGCCGACCAGGGTGCCGATGACCCGGTTGTTGGTCAGAGCCGCGAGAATCTTGCGCATGCGGTCGCCGGCGATCTTCTGTAACCCTTCGGACATGATCTTCATGCCGAAAAGGAAAATGCCCAGTCCGCCGACCAGGCCGAAAATCAGTTTCTCATTGAGAAGAATATCCAGCATATATTACTCCCTTAAAATGGAGCGGACCGGCACGCGGAAATGAAGGCCGCCAGTGTACGACTCATCGGGCCGTCGAGGAGGATTAAAGGGATGGGTTTTAAAAACGCGGGGGAACTATAAAGGAGGCATCACTTTTTTTCAACGGAAAAGGGGAGCGTAAAATCGGCAATTCCGTCCTTGGCCGACTCGGACAGGTAGGCACGAAATTCCACCGAACGGACGCGGGTCAGATCGATGGTGAAAAAGACCAGGCCGGTCACCTGCGCATCGGGAACCAGGTCCAGGTTGTCGAGGGCTCCGACCAGGGCATCGGCGGGACGGTTCTGGGCGAAATAAGGTCGCGAGCTGGTGAATCCCCGCGCCGCCGCAGCTTTCTCCATATCTTCCAGATAATAATAGCCGACGTAGGGATAAGGAAGCAGGTAAGGAGAATTGCGGCGGAGGATTTCGTTGACGCGTTCGGGAGGCAGCGGAGAATACTGCGTTCCGCGATCATCCATCAGCAGAAACGCGGAAAGGGGCAAGGACAAGGATTTCCCCGTCCGATTGCCGACGGTCAGCTCGAAAGCGGTGAGATTCCCCTCGCTCAGGACGGGGGCGAAATCCGGGTCATGCAGACGGGCCTTGACCGTGACGCCGTCGCGGCTTTCGCTGATGGAGTTGTTGGCCAGGTCGACCCGGGCGGTCGCGGTGGCGCGGGGAACGACGGTAACGCCACAGCCACTCAGACAGACAACAAGCACAACCAGCAACCAGGCTCCGGTGGTCTTCATGGGCAGGCCTCTTTTCGCTTTAAGGATCAGGACTCTTTGCGCCCCAGGGCCAGATTGAGCAGGGCGCGGAAATCCTCATGCTCCTCGCGCACCCGACGGGCGAGAATGCGGCTGATGTTTCGCAACAGCTTCAACCCCAAGGTCGGGTGACTGTCGCAAAAACGCTCGAAAGGCGCCCGGCCGATGCTCAGCAGGCGGGCATCCTCGATCACCCGGGCGGTGGCGGAGCGGGGGGCGCTGTCCAGCACCGCCATCTCGCCGAAGGTGTCCTCGGCGGCGAGGACCACCATGGTCTGCTCGTCCCCTTCGGCAAGCATCTTGGAAATGCGGATGATTCCCTCGCGGATCAGGTAGAGGGATTCTCCGGGCATGTTTTCGATAAAAACCGTCTTCCCCGCCGGAACCGGCTTCTCTTCAAAGAGGCCGCTAAGTGACCCGATTTCCGCCTCGGACATGCCGACGAAAAGGGCGCTTGCCTTGAGCGGCAAAAGATTGATGTCACTCATGGTCAGTCCGATCCGGACAGAGGTTCGACAAAAAAGGGCGGGGCAAACTCATTCCACGATCTCCCGAGGGGTCAAGACCCGCACTTCGATCCGGCGGTTTTCGGTACGCCCTTCCGGGAGGGCGTTATCGGCAATCGGCAGGCTCTCGCCAAAGCCTTTGACGAAGACCCGCTTCGGTTCGATCCCCTGACGCAGCACCAGATAACTGGCGACGGTCGCGGCTCGCTGCCGGGACAGCTCCTCGTTGTATTGGTCGGGCCCGACGTTGTCGGTATGGGCATCGATCCGCACCAGCAGCCATTGCCGGTCGGCGCGCAAGGCGTCGGCGAGCTGAGCCAGACTTTCCCGGCCCTCGTCGGAAAGGCTGCGTTGGTCGGCTTCGAAAATCGTATCGGGCAGACGGAACTGGCGATAGACGGCGGCACGGGTGGGAACGACGGATTCACTCGCCACTGGGGTTTCCTGGCCGGCATCGAAGGAAGCCACCGCGAGCCCTTCCATCACCGGCTGGGTCTCGACCTTGAGGTTTTCCTCGGGGCCGACAATGATTTCCGGCTCATTCGCCGGGACCGGCAACTCCCACCGGGAGACAGGGGAAGCCTCCTGCTCGCCGAGGGAGAGCAACGGCGTCAAAGTCTTGAGACGTATTTTTTTCTCCTGCTCCTCAGCCTTGTCGCCGTCTTTTTCCGGGGCATCTTCGGTGACCCGCTCGATGGGGGTGATGAAGTTGCCGACGCCCTGGCAGCCACTGAGGCCCACCAGCGCCCGCCAGTCCGGGCTGGCATCGCTCATCCCGAGCCCCACGCCGAAGTTGAGAGTCAGGTGCGGCATCAGAAAATACTGCATGCCCAAGGTCGCTTCCAGCGGCGCATCGGCCCCTTTAAACTTTTCTGTCTGGGCTTCGAGTTCGGCGATCAGGCGCAGACGGTAGGCCGGCAGGAATTCCAGGCCGCCGCCGAAAATATATTGATCGTCATAGTCAATATCGGGAGGGGATTCGGTATTCAGATAGCCTGCATTCAGATGCACCCCGAACTTCCCCGGTTTATAGCTGGCGATCAGGCGACCGAGGACATCGGTCAGGCCGTCGTATTCAGGATTGTCCGTGACCAGTCGGCGCATCTGACCGTCGACAGCGATTTTGAAAGGAGAAGAACGTTTACCGAGAACACGGAGTTTGAAGCCGATATTGGCGTACCCGCGCCCGCTGTCGAGTTCGTCATCGTTGAAGAGCAGGTTGGGAAAGGAACCGTAGGCTTCCATGAAGGTCCCCAAACCCAGGGTGATGGTCGCCGGCAGGATGGTGGCATCGCCCCCCTCCCCACTGGAGGCGGCATGGTTGCCCCAGAGTCCGATGCAGATATTGCCGGCATTGAGGGTTTCGGCGGAAGGTTGCGACAGGAGGCCGGTGTCGCCATATTGGGTGGGATTGGCCGAGGCCTGACGTAGCGGCCCGCCGAGGAGCAGAAAAAGGACAAGAAGGAAGATCGGCCAGCGTTTCATGAAGTCCCGGGGCGAATTCGGGTTGGCGAGGATGAAAATGGGTTCAAGGATGAAAATACCATTTCATCGACCCGGAATGCAATGTACCTCCACCCGTTTAACATGAAAAAAACCGGGGCAGTGCCCCGGTTTGGACATTCTTTATAAATGGGGAGGAGGACAGAGGAGGCACGACTAAGATTGATTGACCCGTTCGCGCAGTTCCTTGCCGACCTTGAAGAAGGGGAGTTTTTTAGGCATCACCTGAATCACTTCGCCGGTCTTTGGGTTGCGTCCCATATACGATTTGTAATCCTTGACCACAAAACTACCGAAACCACGGATCTCGATGCGCCCCCCTTCGACCAGCGCCTGGGTCATGGAATCGAAAATAAGATTGACGATTTCCTCGGCCTTCTTGTAGGTCAGATTTTTCTTGTTGGCCAGGCTTTCCACCAGTTCCGACTTGTTCATGACGCCTCCTGAGGTATGAACCCTGCGAACTCGCTCTTCCCCTTGCACTAAAATCATACCGTTCCCGCAATGTTTTTAACAATATACTTACAGACAAAGTCCTGTCAATAGGAGGTTATGAATTATCAGCTACTTACCATAGCGCAGCAGGATCTCGCTGGCCTCGTGGCGCAAATCGGGAGCGAGCTCGTCTACCGTGGGCAGCCGCTCCAGCCAGGGTCGCCCTTCGCCGAGCCGACCCAGGGCCGCGCAGGTCTGGGCCATGCGCAACGGCCAGCGGGGATTGGCGGGATCGCGACCGGCCTCGGCGCGGAAGGACTCCAGGGCTTTTTTCAGGGACTGCCCCTGACGCAGCCAAAATTCGGCGAGCAAAACATGGGACGCCCCGCCGCAGCCTGAAGACGGCAAGCGCTTCAACAAACCCTCCGCTTCGGCAAAACGTCCGCTCCGCTCATACAAACTCGCCACCAGGGTCAGAACCTCCATCTCCACCGGCCCTTCCCGCAGGGCTTCCTCGCCATGGGTTAGAGCTTCGGGCAGGTTGCCCTCGGCCGCTCGCAGATGGGCCAGGCAGCCATGGCAAAAGGCCGGCGTCAGATTCGCGGAGAGCATACGCGTAAGACGTTCTGCCGCTTCTTTCAGGCGGTTTTCGTGAAAATCGAGTCGCACCAGGGTCTCAAAGGCCAGGGAGTGGGAGGGATTCATCACCACCGCCTGCTCCAGATCCCGGCGCCCGGCGGCGATATCCCCCATGCGGGCGCGCAGAGCACCCCGCTCGAAATGGAAGAGGTCATCCCGCTCGCCGGCGGGCAGAGCATCGAAACCGGCTAACGCCTCGGCATCGCGCCCTTCGTGGGCGGCCAGAAAGGGCTGGCGGAAGGCTGCGCCGGTGTGCCAGTAACGTTCGGCCAAATCCGCGGGATAGTTGCTCAGCACCAGCTCCAGGCGTGTTTCCGGATCAGGCGTATCGGCCTCTTCGGCCGATGACGAAACCGCCGAGGAGCAGCCCGACGCGCAGCAGGATGGGGCTTTCGTTTTTGCGTGATGAGTCGTAGCTGCTGGTGCGGAAAGCTCGGCAAGGCGATTTTGCGCGGTTTCGCTTAAAGTGGGGGAACGACCGTGCTCGGCGGCCAATTGAAAATGTTCCCGCGCTCGTTCCCGGTCGCCGATCTGGAGGCAGGCCTCCCCTTCCGCGAGATTGAGTTCCGCCAGACGATCCCCGGCCTGGGTCAACAGAGAGAGCCACTCAGCCCGGGCATCGGGGTGTAGCCCCTCCTCAGGCTCTTCTCCCTGGCGGAGAAGGTCGGCCCAGCGTTCTTCACGGGCCAGGCGTCGAAGATGTTCCAGCGGATCCTTGGGGGCGAAGAAGCGGCTCAGCAAGCCCATGAACGGGGCCTTTCAATGATTAGATCGTGGTGAAGGGAGAGAGGGTCCAGATGACCTTGGCATCCTGTTCGCCGACATTGTCCCAACGGTGTGGCAAATGGGATTTAAAGGAGATGCTGTCCCCCGGACGCAGTAGATAACGCTCCCCGGCGATGGTGATTTCCAGGGTGCCTTCCAGGATGTAGATCAGTTCATCGCCCGGATGATACATTTTCTGGACGCCACTTGTCCCACCTTTTTTTACCGTGCAGAAAAAGGACATGAACTGGGGATCGCGCAAACCCGAGGTAAATGCCTCAGTCTGCATGTTGTGCTCGTCATCGTAAACCGTCTGATCCCGTTTTCCCGGCGAGGTGTAGACGATTTCGTTAGTGGTCGTGACCTCCTCGACGAAGTAGTTGATGCTTTTGTCGAAAACCGCCGCCAGTTTCATCAGGATCTCCACCGAGGGGATCGTCAACCCCCGCTCGATCCGCGAAATCATATTCGACGACACCTTGGAGCGATCGGCCAGTTCCTGAATGGTGAGATCCCGTTTGAGGCGGATATTTTTTAACTTTTTTCCGACAATCTTCTTGATTTTCATGGCGTTTTCCTCAGGGTCGCGGTCGATGCGGGGCTGCGTTTCAGTGAGCCAGGTTCGGGGCCGGAGAAACCACCCACATCACGACCGTTTGGCCGTCGTGGAGATTCTTCCAGGTGTGGGGCAAAGAGGCCTTGAAAACCAAAGAGTCTCCCTTTTCCAGTACATAGGCGTCGCCGTTGATTACGAACTGCAAGCGTCCCTCGAGGACCAGGGCGAACTCTTCCCCGGTATGGATCATTCCGCCCTCGCCGCTGCTGCAATCCTTCTCCAGGGCATCGTAGAACACCGCGAAATTGGGATCGCGAATGCCCTGGGTGAGGCTGGTGATCTGATGCTTATCTTCGAAGAAAAAGATCGGCTCCCCTTGCCCAGCCTTAGTGAAAACGACGGTTGATCCCTTCTCCGCCTCCTCGACAAAGTAGTTGATGCTCATGCCGAAGGCGTTGGCCAGTTTCATCAGAATTTCAACGGAAGGCACGGTCAGGCCGCGTTCGATCCGGGAAATCATGTTGGAGGAGACGCGGGAGCGGTCCGCCAGATCCTGGATGGTCATCTCGTTTTTCAACCGGGTGGATTTGAGTTTCTTGCCGATCATTTTCTTGACCATGAAAAGCTCCAAGGAATGGTTAAATAGAATAGCGTTTTATCACCGTCAAAACAGGCTGTCAATACGAATAGCGTAAATTTATTCCATATTTTGGGTAAAGGTTAGAAGTCAGCTGTAAACCTGACTTATTGAATTGGTTGACAATGCCTCTGAAATTCTTATAATCACGACTTAATTTAAAGGAGTGGATATGGAACCCAGTCATCGCCAAATGCTCAACAAAGCCCTCCACGAGGAAGCGCTCAAACGCGAAGAAGCTCTCGGCATCCTCACCGCGCAAGGAGCAAACCTCGGTTTTATCCTCGCTGGAGCGCAACTGCTGCGTGAACGGAATTTTGGACGCAAGGTGCATTCCTGCGCCATCGTCAATGCCAAGTCGGGGCGCTGCGCCGAAAACTGCGCCTTTTGCGCCCAGTCTTCCCATCACCAGACCGAAGCCCCGGTCTATCCCCTGAAAAGCACCGGAGAGATCGTGGCAGAGGCGCGAAAAGCCGACGGCGTCGGCGCTCACTGCTTCGGCATCGTCACCAGCGGCAGCCGCGTGACGCCTGGGCGGGAGTTCGACGAATTGCTCGCGGCGATCCGCGAGATCCGGGCGACGACCGCCATCCACCCTTCCGCCTCCCTCGGCATGCTCGATGAGGAAACCGCTCGCGCCCTCTTTGAAGCGGGTTGTGTCACCTATCATCATAATCTGGAAACCGCCCGTTCCTTCTTCCCGCGGATCTGCACCACCCATGACTATGAAGAGGATATCGCCACGGTCAGGGTTGCCAAAGCGGCGGGCCTGCGCGTATGCTGCGGAGGCATTCTCGGGCTCGGGGAGTCGCCGGAGCAGCGGCTGGAACTGGCCCTGACGCTGCGCGAGTTGGAGGTCGATTCGGTGCCGCTGAATTTTCTCAACCCGATCGCCGGCACACCGCTGGCGGGGAGTTCTTTCCTGACCCCTCTCGACTGTCTGCGCGCCATCGCCCTCTTCCGCTATCTGCTGCCGAAGACGTCGCTCCGCGTCTGCGGCGGACGGGAGCACAACCTGCGGGATCTGCAATCCTGGATTTTCATGGCCGGCGCCGACGGCGTCATGATCGGCAACTATTTGACCACCAGCGGACGCAAGCTGGAGGATGATTTGCGCATGTTCCGCGATCTGGAGATGGAATTCGATGAGCGAGACACGAACTAAGAAAGGCCTCTTCGTCACCGGCACCGATACCGGTGTCGGCAAGACCCTGGTGACCGCCGCCCTGGCGCTCTTTTTGCGCCGGCGGGGCTATGATGTGGGGGTGATGAAACCGGTTGAAACGGGGATCGACGACCCTGCCGGGTTGGGCGCCGACGGACAGTTGCTGCAATGGGCCGCCAACAGTGGCGACGAGATCGACCTGATCTGTCCCTACCGTCTGCGGGCGCCGCTGGCCCCCTCCCTGGCGGCGGAAAAGGAGGGAAAACGCATCATTTTCGGCGATCTGCTCGAAGCGGCCCAGACCCTCTCCGAGCGCCACGGCTATCTGCTCATCGAAGGCGCCGGCGGTCTCATGGTCCCCCTCTCCGGGGCGGTACTTTTGCTCGACCTGGTCAAGGCCCTCGGCCACCCGCTGCTGACCGTTTGCCGCCCGACCCTCGGCACCATCAACCATACCTTGCTGACCATGCATGCCGCCCGCAGCAACGACATTCCCCTGGCGGGCTATATCGTGAACAACATGCCGCAAACCCCCAACGAAGCCGAGGCCCAGGCGCCCAACGCCCTGGTCGAGGTCGCTTCCGGCGACCTGCTCGCGGTTCTCGGGCAGGTGGCGGGAACGCCCCGGGAGCAGGCCCAGGCCCTGGCCGACCAGTTGGAACGGGTGCCGACCCTGCACTGGCTTCTTTCCGGGCTGAATGTCTGATCATGACAAAAGAAGAAATCCTGCGCCTCGACCGGCGCCACGTCTGGCATCCCTGCACCCAGGAAAAGGATCACGAAACCCTGCCTCCCATCCCCATCGCCCGGGGGGAAGGAGCCTATCTCTACGATTTTGACGGCAAAGGCTATATCGACGGGGTTTCCAGCTGGTGGGTGAATCTCTTCGGCCACAACCACCCTCGGCTGAACCGCGCCCTCGGCGAACAGGCGGGCAAGGTCGCCCATCACATCTTCGCCGGCTTCACCCATGAGCCGGCCGTGACCCTCGCCTCCCGCCTTTGCGAACTGGCGCCGCCGGGGCTGGAAAAGGTCTTTTTCACCGACAACGGTTCAGCGGCCGTGGAAGCCGCGCTGAAGATGAGCTTTCAGTATTGGCGGCAGACGGGGCATGGCGAAAAGACCCGGTTCGTTTCCATTACCGAGGCCTATCACGGTGAAACCCTCGGCGCCCTCTCCGTCGGCGGCTGTGGCCTTTACAAAGACATTTACCAGCCGCTCCTCCTCGACGGTTTTCAGGTTTCCGGACCCGACTGCTACCGTTGCCCCCACGGTTGCGAACGCGAAAGCTGTAACGCCGAGTGTTTCGCCGCCATGGAGGAAGTGGTCGTCGAGCACAACCGGGAGATCGCCGCCGTCATCATCGAACCGCTCATCCAGTGCGCGGCGGGCATGCGCATCTATCCGCCGATCTATCTGAAAAAACTTCGGGAACTCTGCGACCGTTGGCAGATTCATTACATCGCCGACGAAATCGCCGTCGGCTTCGGGCGCACCGGGCGCCTCTTCGCCAACGAACACGCCGAGGTGAGTCCCGACCTGCTCTGCCTCTCCAAGGGGATCACCGGCGGCTACATGCCCCTTTCCGTGGTTCTGACCCGCCAGGAAATGTACGACGCCTTTTATGACGACTACGCGACCCTCAAGGCCTTTCTTCACTCCCACAGCTATTCGGGCAATCCCCTGGCCTGCGCCCTGGCCTGCGAAGTTCTGAATATTTTCACCGAGGAAAGGATTCTGGAGAAGATGGTGCCGAAGATGGCGATTCTGGTGAGCCAAAAGCACCGCTTCGAAGCTCTCCCCCAAGTCGGCGAGTTCCGTCAACTGGGGCTGGTCGGCGCCATCGAACTGGTGCGGGACAAGGCGGCAAAAACCCCCTACCCCTGGCAGGAACGGCGCGGCTACGCCGTTTATCGTAAGGCCCTGGAAAAGGGAGCGCTCCTGCGCCCCTTAGGAAATGTCGTCTACTTCATGCCCCCCTTGACCATTGACCAGGCGGATCTCGCTCGCCTGGTCGATATCGCTTACGAGGCGATTGTCGAGGTCACGGCCGACTAGCCCGAAAGCGACCGAAGCTCACAAGGATCAAAACCGCCAGGATGCCGAGCAGATCAGCCACCAGGTCGGCCCAGTCGGCGAAGCGGCCGGTGCGGGAAAGCCCTTGCAACACTTCGAGCCCGCCGCCCACCAAGGCCGCGTAGACGGCCGCCGACAGCCAGGTTGTCGTTGAGTGGACAGGCAGGCGGTGAAAGGCGCGTCCGGCCGCGATGGTCAAAAAAGCATAGGCCAGGGCATGCTGAAACTTGTCCCAGCCGAGAAGTTCATGGTCGATCTTCGGCGGAGCCGGGGTCAGGGACAACCAGGATAAAAGCGCCGTCAAGACGGCGAGGACAATCCAGGGCAAGGGGAACTCCGTAGCAGTTGCGCGGGGTTGTTGTTTATGCGGACCGATGGTATATACAACAAAACTCGGCCGGAAGGCCAAAGGATAGCGGCGCAGTAAGGATCAAAATTTTATGAAGAAGGATGGAGGGCGAGGTGAAGACTTCCCTGGAAAGACGAATCTGGGTAACTTTTTCCGCTTATATCATAGGTATTTACGCGTCACTTTTAAACCGTTTTGAAATTGTCGGTGGTGAGCAGATTCCGACCTCTGGCGGTGTTCTTCTGGCCTCGAACCATATTTCCGGTTACGAAACGGTCTTTCTCCCCTGGGCGGTCACCAAGCACCAGCCCCTGCAGATGCTCTGGGCTCCGGCCAAGGAGGAACTCTTTCGGCATCCCTTCTGGAGTCGGCTCTTCCGCTCCTGGGGGGCTTTTCCAGTCAAACGCGGGCGCGACGTGCGCGCCGGTAAGACCTTGAACGAGCTGCTGCGCACGGATAAGGTCATGCTCTTCCCCGAAGGCACCCGCCATCGGGACGGCCGACTCGGCCCCGGTAATCGCGGCGTCGGCAAGCTCATCTATGAAGTCCGGCCCCAGGTCATCCCCACCGCACTGAGCGGGTTGAATCACTGGAAGTTCCCGGGCTTCGGCCAGAAGGCGCGGGTCGTGTTCGGCCCCCCCCTCGACTTCTCCGACCTTTTCGCCCTGGAAGACTGCAAGGAAACCCACGTTCTCATCGTCGAACGGGTGATGCAGGCCATCGCCCGACAGTTGGAAAGCTGACGTAAAAAAGCCCTCCGATTTCGCGGAGGGCTTTTTTATCAAGCGACGTCTTTGAGCTCGACCCGTTTGCGCCGCCGCTGTCGGATCTCACCGAGGAAGTCGAGGAGGCAGGCGTTGAACTGCTCGGGTTGTTCGAGATTGACCAGATGCCCCGTTTCGGCAAATTCCAGACCGAATCCCAAGGGAACCCCTTTGGCCAGTTGTTCACCGTGCTCCGGGTTGACCAGGGTGTCGCGATCGCCGGAAATCACCAGGGTCGGCTGGAAAAATTCACGGATGCCGAGGGAATGATCTTTGCGGTCGCGGATCGCCTGCAAGCCCCAGATCAGGCTGCGGTTATCGACCAGTTCCAGCCACTCTCGCAGAATGGCGGCCAGTTCGGGTCGGCGCGTTCCGCCCCCCTCCCCCAGCAGTTCTGAAGCCAGCACCGCCAGAACCTCCTCCCGGTTCCCCGCCGCGAGCTTATCCACCAGTTCCGAACGACGAACCTTTTCGAGG
>DIVU01000094.1 GCA_002423365.1 Desulfuromonadaceae bacterium UBA6124
CACCCGCCGTTCCAGCACCTGGCGGGTCTTGGCCAGCCGCGCCCGCACCAGCAGCGCGGCCGCCCCGGCGACGAGCAGTAGACCGACAAAGATTGAAACGATCAGCATCAACACTTCCACCATCGGCTTTCACCTCCTATAGTCCGTCTCTTTACGGTTGTGCGTAATCACAGACCTCGACGAAGCGCCCGCCGGTCAGTTCGGCGAGCTCTTCGCCTGAGATCGCTACCGCCGAATGATCATCCCCGGCGGCGGGATAGATGCAGGCAAAGCGCCGCAGCGAGAGATCGAGCAGCACCGGCAACTCGCGCGGCAAGAGAAAGGGGCAGACCCCGCCGGGGGCGTAGCCGGTATGACGCCGCACCTCCTCCGGCCCGGGGAAGCTGACCTTACCGGAAAGCCCGACCGCCTGCTTGAGCTTCGAACTTTTGACCCTGGCGTCGCCACAGGCCACCACCAGCAGCGGCCTCCCCCCGACCAGCAGCAGCATGCTCTTGGCGATCTCCGCCGGTGCGCAGCCGACGGCGGCCGCCGCCGTCTCCACCGTGGGGGTCGGTGCGGCGAAGCGCAATACTTCGAGCCCGTAGGGGCCAAGGTAGTGTTCGACGTCATCAATCGTAGGCATGGGTACTCCCCCAAAAAACCGTCCTTGTACGATTTCCACCCGCGACCTGTGAAGAGCGGGGATCAACGGCCTGCCGGAACGTTTCCTCGATTGGCTTTTCCCGGCTCTTTTGCTAATCTTCCCCGAACAGTCTAATCATTCAACAGAGAGACAACATCATGAAAAAACCGGAAACCGTCCTGCTCTTCGGCCATATCGCCTTCAGTGTTCTGACCTCTTTTTTATGCGTTTTCTACGCCGTCAGCGTCACCATGAACGACATCGCCACAGAATGGCAAAAGGCCTTTGCCTATGTCGTCGGCGGTTACGGCCTGATCAACATTTATATCCTCAGCGCCGCCTGGAACGGTCGGCCGACCTGGGCGCCCAAAGCGGATCTTCTGATTGCGGGCTGTTTCTTCGCGGTACTCATCTTCGATACCCTCAACGACGGCTTCAGCCGGGGCCTGGCCGGAATCGCGGTGCCAGCCTTTGTCGCCCTGGCCCTATGGATCAACTGGAATGCGGTGAAAAAAGTCTGCGAACGCTAAAGGATCATGCTTTCGCAAAAAGCATCTTGTTGGCGGATTGAAATAAAACGGGCGGCCCGGCCTACCCGACCTTTTTCACGAACTCCGATTTCAGCATCATCCCACCGAAGCCGTCAATGCGGCAATCGATATCATGATCCCCCTCGACCAGGCGCAGGATTTTCACCTTGGTGCCGACCTTGATCACGGAGGACGATCCCTTGACCTTGAGATCCTTGATCAAGGTGACGTTATCGCCGGCGTTGAGCTCATTGCCGTGGGCATCGCGCACGACCGGGGCCGCTTCCTCCTCCGGAGTCGGGGCCTCCGCCGACCACTCGCAGCCGCATTCGGGGCAAACGTAGAGGCCGCGATCTTCGTAGGCAAAACGGGACCGGCATTGCGGGCATTCGGGTACAGTGCTCATGGTCTATCCTTTGGTCGGTAGTAACGGGATTTTGCGCAGGAAGAAAAATGGCGGAAATCATACACCAGTTCCGCCCGATTGGGAACTATTCGCCGGCGGGAAACCCATCCCGGCGCACCAAGGCAACGAAGTCCTCGACGGGAACGGGCTTGCTGAAGAAGTAGCCCTGATAGGTGTCGCAGCCGCAGGAGGCGAGGAAGCTGAGTTGATCCTCGTTCTCGACCCCCTCGGCGACGGCGGTCATGCCCAGGTTGTGGGCGATGCTGATGACGCTGGTGACGACCGAGGCGCCGCTCGGATCGTCGACGACATCGCGGATGAAGGAACGGTCGATTTTCAGGCAATCGACCGGGAAGCGGCGCAGGTAGTTCAGACTCGAATATCCGGTACCGAAATCGTCCAGGCTGAGGCCGACGCCGAGCTTTTTCAGCTCAAGCATGGCCCGCCCGGCCTTGAGGGGATTGTCCATGACCATGCTTTCGGTCAGCTCCAGATCAAGCAGATGGGGCTCCAACCCGGTTTCGGCGAGAACGTCCGCCACCAGTTGCAGCAGATCCCCTTGCCGGAACTGCCGGGCCGACAGATTCACCGCCACGCTCACCGGCGGCAACCCCGCCTCCTTCCAGAGTCGCGCCTGGCGGCAGGCCTCCCGCAACACCCAGGCGCCCAGAGGGACAATCAGCCCGGTTTCTTCGGCCAGGGGGATGAAATCGTTGGGCGGAACCAGCCCCCGCCGGGGATGGCGCCAACGCACCAGGGCTTCGCAACCGATGACGGCACCGCTCGCCAGGTCAACCTTGGGCTGGTAATGGAGCAGGAACTCCTCACGATCCAAGGCCTGGCGCAGGTCGGTTTCCAACTCCAGGGTCTCCTGCACCCGCAAGTTCATCTCCGGATCATAGAAGGAAAAGCTGTTGCGGCCGTCCTTCTTGGCCCGGTACATGGCGAGATCGGCGTTGCGGATCAGGGTGACCGCGTCCTTGCTGTCCTGGGGATAGAGGCTGATGCCGAGGCTCGCCGTTAGTAACACTTCCCGGTTGTCGACCCACAGCGGTTCAGCCACATGCTCCAGGATCTTGGCCGCCACCATCCCCACATCCTCGCTATCGGCGACCTCGGCCAAAAGGACGGCGAATTCATCGCCGCCCAGCCGGGCGACGGTATCCGCCTCGCGCACCACCTGTTGCAGACGCTGGGCGAGCAGACACAGCAGCTTGTCGCCGAAATCGTGACCGAGGCTGTCGTTGATGACGTTGAAGCGGTCGAGATCGAGGAGCAGAACGGCCACCACCCGACCGGAACGGTTGGCATAATGCACGGACTGCTCCAGGCGGTCCTGCAACAGGGTGCGGTTGGCCAGCCCGGTCAGTTCGTCATGGGTGGCGAGATGCTTCAGCTGCTCTTCGTTGCGGCGGCGCTCTGTGACATCGCGGGAAACGCCGATCAGACCGCCGAGACTGCCGTCGACATGGTAGAAGGGAGTCTTTGCGGTTTCGATCAGAACCCTGTGGCCATTTGTGAGGGTGATCCATTCGTCGTTGATGCGGGTCACGCCCAACTCCATCGTTTCCCGATCCTTCTCCCGAAAAAACTTCGCCAGTTCCCGGTCACGGACAAAATCGAGATCGGTGCGGCCAATAATCTTATCCGGCGGAAGGCCGATGAAATCTTCGGCGAAGGCGCGATTGCAGCCGATATAAACGGAATGGGGGTCCTTGAAAAAAATCAGGTCGGGGATGGCGTCGATCAGATCCTTGAGAAATTTTCGTTCCTGTTCGGTGGCGGCCTGACTGTTCTGGAGTTCCGTCATTGCATCGCGCACCGAATTCCGCATGCGGTCGAACTGCTTCGCCAACAGGGCGATTTCGTCCTTGCCGTCGATATGGATCGGCAGGTCGAAACGCCCCTCGGCAATGGCCAGCGAGGCCCGGGTCAGCTCGCTGACCGGCCGGAGCTGGCGGCGGAGGATGAAGGTCAACGCGCAGCCCGCCAGAAAGATCGTGCCCAGCATGGTCATCGCCAGGCCCTTGTCGAGATCGCGCACCATGGCGTATTTCACCTTGAGCGGGACGATATATCCCACGCGCCAGCCCCAGGGGGAGAAGGTCTGAAAAATGGCCCAGGCCTGCTCCTCGGACGATGCGGAGAACGTCTGCTCAAAGACCTGGGCAGCACTCACCAGCTGCAAGGGGAGAGCTTGGTGGAGAGGGTCTTTCTCGGGATGCAGAAGGGGGTTGCCGTCGGCGTCGATGATGCAGGGCTGAACCGAGAGCTCTTCGGGATGGAAATAGGCGGCACTCAGGGCCTTGAGGGCCATCTCCTGGAAATCCTGGCGATAGACCTCTTCCCGCTGGGTCAGCAACAGACGTTGGTGATGCTGATCCAGAATACCGAGCATGCCGGCGATGCGCTCGCCGTATTCCTTGCTCTGGCTCCAGTCGATGATATCCTGCACCTGCCGATGGGCAAGGAAGAGCACCGCCGCAGCGCTGAGGCCGAAGGCGATCACGATGACCGCCAGAATTTTGACCAGAATGCCGCGGGTCTTCATTCCGGAGAAACCTCCCTGGTAAAGGTCGCCCCATTGAGAAGGTCACGGGGAAATTTCACATCCAACCAATGGGCGACAGACATATAGGACAGCAGGAAAAACAGATGACTCATAGATTATCCTCTTCACGACACCATAAAAATCCACCATGAAATTTTGCAAATTCTACACCATGACCAAACCACATGGCGCAGGAAAGACCCCCCAGAAAAACCACGCATGCGTATCGGCCGGGTCAGCCGCTTGCTGGTTGCTGACAAAAGCCGCCCCCGTGTGGTAACTTCAGATCCAAATCGCCCGCCCCTCTTACGGAAACGGATTTTTTCATCCCATGAACCCGGCGAAAACCTTCGGCATCCTCGCCCTCTTCCTGCTCAGCGCCTGCGCTCGCCCCGCCCCGCCAACCCTGGAGTTGACCGACGCCGTCATTTCCGACGAGGCGATCTGGAGCGGCGAGGTGCGCATCACCGGAGTGACGGTGGTGAAAAAGGGGGCCAAACTCACCATCCTGCCCGGCTCCCGAATCGTCTTCATGCCCCTCGACCGCGACGGTGATGCCATCGGCGACTCGGAACTGCTCATCGAGGGAAGCCTGATCGCCAAAGGCACGGCGCAAGCGCCGATCCTCTTCACCAGCGGCGCCGCCGACCCCCAACCGGCGGACTGGAAATTTCTCTATCTCGACTTCTGCCAGCAGGGGGAGATCGAACACATCATATCCGAATACGCCTACAGCGGCATCCAGGTCCATTTCTGCAAGGCCGCCGTCAAAAACTCGACTTTCCGCCACAACCTCGACGGCGTGCGCTTCTCCACCGTCAACATCGAGGTGGCGGGCAACCTCATCCACGACAACCGTCACGGCCTGCGCTACGAGGAACGGCGCAGCCAGGCCCACATCCACCACAACGACATCCGCGATAACGACATCGGCATTTTCGTCGTCACCCGTTCCGACAACCGCGCCCTCGTCGAATACAACAACATCACCGGCAGCCGCCGGTATCAGGTGAAGATGGGGCTGGAGCAGCCGACCGACGTCGGCTTCCCCCGCAACTGGTGGGGGACCGCCGACCCCAAGGCCATCGCCGAAAGCTTCTTCGACCACCGTTACGATCCCCACCTCGGCCGGGTCACCGCGCCGGAACCCCTGACCGAACCGGTCAAATTCCCCCTCCGCTCGCCCTGAACCCTCGGCTTAATCTTCCCTAATCGCCATTTAACCGAGCTGGCGGCCGGATTCCGCCATTTGCATGCATCCACCGGCCAAACCCCACCTTTCATTCTCCCGAAAGGCCTCACCTTTCCCGATCTTGACAAAAACTTGTCATGGCACGAAACCTGCTTTTAATACCATACAGGTCAACAATATAAGAATTCTTTAAAAATTAGCAACTTCCAAGATTTTTTACCATATTTAATACTTTCGGAAAAGGGCCGCCATGAACCAATCGACCGCTACCGTGAAACATCGTTCGAGCCGATGGCTTACCTACTTCATGGCACTCGTGACCGGCGTTCTGCTCCTGCTTGCCCTGCCCGGTGCGAGCCGGGCCGACAACCTCACCACCGCCGGGCCGACGACGGCGACGCCGGGCAAGGCGACCAAGGTCGCCGGGGCGGCCAAGATCACTGTCAATATTCCCTACAGCGGCGACGCCGACGGCGACAACACGGCGCTGATCGAATGGGACGAGGACGGCGGCGACTGGAGCACCCTGCTCGGTAGCCAGGCCCTGCCCCACAGCGCAAACCCCTACAGCTACGAAATCACCGGTCTCGATAACGCCGTCACCTACCAGATCCGCGTGACCATTACTGATCCCGATGGCGGCGCTAATCTCGTCCAGACCCTGACCGGCCTCAAGCCCTACAACCTGCTGCTGCACAACGCCGTCTCCACCGGCTCAAGCAAATGGTCCGGCAACTGGGGTCTGATCGACACAGGCAGCCAATACGGCGAAATCACCTGTTCCACCTGCCACGCCACCAGCACCGGAAACATCAAGCGTGTCAAGGAAACAGTCACCGCCGCCAATTCTCCGACACACAACTTCCCCGGCAGCGCCGTGGCCTTTCTCGACGCCCGCGACGGCACCAGTCATTTCGGCGACGACAGCGGCGGCCGCACCACTTCCAACCGCATCTGCGAAGTCTGCCATTCGGCGACCGCCTACCATCGCTACGACGCGACCACCAACCCGGGGGGCACGACCCATTACAACGGCCGGGACTGCATGGAATGCCATGCCCACAACAATGCCTTCAAGGCCAACTGCACCAGTTGCCACGGCGACACCGCCACCGGCGTGATGTGGCCCGACAGCAACCCGGCCGACAGCTACGCCGACCGCGCCGGCGCGCATCTGACTCACGTCGAACAGATCGGCAATACCATCAATGCCGCCGGCGGTGGCCCGGGGATCGCCACCTTGGCCGACAAGAACGCCAGCTGCGTCTACTGCCACCCGCAGCCGGGCGGCACCAATCGCGACGGCGCCGGGCATGCGGATAATACCCTCAACAGTCCGGCCAACGTCGCCGACGTCTTCAACGACGGCATCAACCTGCCGGGCGAAGGCAGCTTCAAATATATCAACGGCAGCACCGACAGCGACGGCCTCTACAATCCGAACATCAAGCGCTGCTCCAACATCGACTGCCACAGCAACGGCGACTTCACCTGGACCTGGTACGAGGACGCCACCGCCCCCGGTCGCATCACCGATCTCGTCGGTTCCACCGGCAGCGAAGTCGGCACCGTCGGCTTGACCTGGACCGCCCCCAACAACGACGGCGCCATCGGCCCCGTCGCCTACGGCTACGAGGTACACTACCGCACCGACGGCGCCGTGACGGACGCCAACTGGGCCAGTGCCGTCATCGCCGGCGGGGCGCCCGGAGCAGTGCGCACCTACATCGGCGACAGCCTCAACCAGACCATGACCGTGTACGGTCTGACTCCCGGCACCACTTACTACTTCGCGGTCAAGGCCTTCGACGAAACCATGACCAACTTCGCCGAAGCCTCGAACAGCGTGAACGCGGTCGCCAAAACCGATAGCGCCGTCCCCTTCTTCAAGGGGCTGGAAGTCGCCGACCCGGCCATGGCCTCGGGCAAGGTCAACCTTTCCTGGAGCGCCGCGAAAGACGACAGCGAACCGATCAGCTACAAGATCTTCTGGGCGCCGACCAGCACCACCATCAACTACAATTCGGTCCAGGCCAGCACCACCGGCCACACCTACCAGGTTTCGGGTCTGGCCGACGGCACCAACTATAACTTCGCCGTGCGTGCCGAGGACGCTGTCGGCAATCGCGAAACCAACACCGTTCAGAAGGAAGCCATCCCCCAGACCCCTTATGAAAAGGACTGGAACGGCACCATGTTCTTCGGCCAGATGCTTAGCGGCCATACCTGCGGCGGCAGCTATACCTACAGCAGCGGCACCC
>DIVU01000363.1:0-18911 GCA_002423365.1 Desulfuromonadaceae bacterium UBA6124
AGCAGGTTGGTTTCCAGGGGAACGGCGGCAAGCAGGGCGATCATGGGGACCGGCGCAAGTTGGCGGAGGACGGCAAGGAAAGAGCGCAACAGGGCGTAAATGCGGGGCGGCTCACGAGTGATACCAGCCCTGGCGGATCAGGTCGCGGCGCAAGGGAACCCCCTGATTGCGGACGATCCCCTGGTACCAAAAGAGATCGCTGTCCGCAGGCGCCCCTTCCGTCGGCGGATCAAGACGCTTGCGCCGGTCGACCAGATTTTCCTGAAAGCGCTCATCGCTTTCGGCGACGATCTCGCGGATCTTTTCGGCCAAAGCCGGCGCCGTCCCGGCCATGACGAATTCGATCAGATCGCGCAGCCGCAAGCCCTGGCGGTACTCCCAGAGATCCCCCTGAAAACCCGCGACGCACTCGCTGACGAAATCGCTCCAGTCGAGGAGCAGCCCGCCGAAATCTTCCTCGGCGAATTCCCCGTAGTCGGGATGTTCGGTCAAGAGCGCCTCGATCTGATCCTGCTCTTTTTTCGAGAGAAAGAAAGCGAAGTCGTCGGCCACCGGATACATATCGAGAAGGTCGCAGAGTTCCTCGCAGAAGCAGGCGTAATCGAGCTCGCTCTCGCTCATCTCGACGAAGGGGGCGGGCAGGGATTTGCGCGGCAGGCACATCAGCGACAGGTGATCGTGGCCGCTGTCCGTGGGGAAGAGCAGCTCGGGATCGTGACGGACGCCCCGGCTCGCCAGCAGATCGGTGATGCGCAGGTGATTGCCGGTGAAGCAGGTCAGAACCTTTTCCTCCGAATAGAAGATCTCGATCCCTTCCCGGTTGTTGGCCAGGCCGAAACCGACAAAGCCGTCGTGAATCAACCGCGGCAGGTAAGGCTCGAGCGCTTCGAGAATTTCCGAAGTCGGCAGATAGGGGGAATAGTAGATGGTCGGGGTGGGATTTTCCTCTTGCGAGGACGCCGCTTCGTTGTCGTAATATTCGAGGATGAAAAACATCTCCTCGGGCAGGCGCGGCACCAGCGCGGACAACAGGCCGGGAATCCGGTCGGCGTCGACCATGATCGAGAAACGATAGGAATCGGTGGTGTTTTCCAGGGGACCGAGGACATAGCCTTCGGTGTAGATTTGCGCTGGGGTTCCGGGCGCCGGCGGCCAGAGGCGCAGGCCCAGGGGGAGTTGCAGGGACGGGGAAGACAAGAGGAATCCTTTGTTCGCTGAAGTGGTGCGTGAAAGACTGCGGAAGCTCGTTTAATCCGATGGTTCCACACTTCATCAAATTAGAGGATTCCCCCAAAAATGTCAACGGCCGCGCCCTGCGCGATCGTTTTGCATCCATCGCTAAGTATTCGTTTAGTTTGGTTAAATGTTTTTATCTTAGTTAAATTAATTCAGTTGACAATATGTCCTATTTTCGTTATATCCGATTGGAATAAAACCACTTTTTGATTTAATAGGGCTGTTGCATGGAATACAAAATCGGCGCGAAAATCAAGAAGCTCCGTAAGGCGCGCAAACTGACGTTGCAGGATGTCGCCCGCGAAACCGGCTTCTCCCCCGCGCTCATCTCGCAGATCGAAAACAACAACGTCTCGCCCCCCATCGCCACCCTCTCCAAGCTGGCGCGCTTTTTCGACGTGAAAATGGGACACTTCTTCGAGGAGGAAGAAGAAGAGCACAAGTACGAGGTGGTGCGCAAGGACGCCCGGCGGGTCATCAACCGGGTCATTTCCAAGGCCGGCACCGGGCACGGCTACACCTACGAAGCCCTCTCCTTCCGCAAGCACAACAAGAAGATGGAACCTTTCCTGGTGACCGTTTCCGAACGTGCCGGCGAGGAAACCCTCTACAACCACGAAGGCGAAGAGTTTCTGCTGATTATCAAAGGACGGGCCGAAATCATCCTCGACGAGGAACGGATCATCCTCGAAGAGGGGGACGCCGTCTATTTCGATTCCTCCCTCCGCCACCGACTGCTCTCCTACGACGGCAACGAAGTTCAGGTGCTCGCCGTCGTCACCCGTTGATTAGGAACGTGAGGGGTGAGGCATACCCCTCACTCCTCACCGCTTCAAAGAAAGGTTTTCCGCGAATGAGTCCGTTCGAGAAAAAGTCCTTGAGCGATTGGGAAGCGCTGGTCAAGAAGGAACTCAAGACCGACAATCTGGATAAACTGCAGTGGGACACGGCCGAAGGTATCCGGGTCAAGCCCCTCTACACCAAAGCCGACGTCGAGAAACTGGAGACCGCCGACACCCTCCCCGGCATCGCTCCCTTCGTGCGCGGGCCGATGGCCTCCATGTACGCTGGGCGGCCGTGGACGGTGCGCCAGTATGCGGGCTTCTCCACCGCCGAGGAATCGAACGCCTTCTACAAACGCAACCTCGCCGCCGGCCAGCAGGGTCTTTCCGTCGCCTTCGACCTCGCCACCCATCGCGGCTACGATTCCGACCATCCCCGGGTGGTCGGCGACGTCGGTAAGGCCGGGGTCGCCATCGATTCCGTCGAGGATATGAAGATCCTCTTTTCCGACATCCCGCTGGACAAGGTTTCGGTCTCGATGACCATGAACGGCGCGGTCCTGCCGATCATGGCCAACTACATCGTCGCCGCCGAGGAGCAGGGGGTTTCCCAGGAGAAGCTGGCCGGGACCATCCAGAACGACATCCTCAAGGAGTTCATGGTCCGCAACACCTACATCTACCCGCCGGAACCGTCGATGCGGATCATCTCCGACATCATTGAGTACACCAGCAAGCACATGCCCAAGTTCAACTCCATCTCCATCTCCGGCTACCACATTCAGGAAGCCGGGGCGAACAACGCCCTGGAGCTGGCCTTTACCTTGGCCGACGGTCTGGAGTATGTCAAGGCGGCCATCACCAAAGGGCTTGACGTCGACGCCTTCGCCCCACGCCTCTCCTTTTTCTTCGCCATCGGCATGAACTTCTTTATGGAAGCCGCCAAGCTGCGCGCCGCCCGCTTCCTCTGGGCCGACCTGATGCAGCAGTTCCAGCCGAAAAACCCCAAATCGCTCATGCTGCGCACCCACTGCCAGACCTCGGGCTGGAGCCTCACCGAGCAGGATCCCTACAACAACGTCATCCGCACCACCCTCGAAGCCCTGGCGGCGGTCCTCGGCGGCACCCAGTCGCTGCACACCAACGCCCTCGACGAAGCCATCGCCTTGCCCACGGAACAGTCGGCACGCATCGCCCGCAATACCCAACTCATCATCCAGGAAGAATCGGGTGTGACCAACGTCATCGATCCCCTGGGCGGCTCCTACTATGTCGAATCGCTGACCGCCGCCCTGATCGACGAAGCGCGCAAGATTCTCGCCGAGATCGATGGACTGGGCGGCATGACCAAGGCCATCGAGTCGGGGATGCCGAAACTGCGCATCGAGGAATCGGCCGCGAAAAAGCAGGCGGCCATCGACTCGGGGCGGGAGGTCATCGTCGGCGTCAACAAGTATAAGTTGGCCAAAGAAGAACCGATCGACGTCCTCGATATCGACAACACGGCGGTGCGCGAAGGGCAGATCGCCCGCTTGAAAAAGATGCGCGCCGAGCGGGACGAAGCCGCCTGCCAGAAAGCCCTGGACGCCATCACCGCCACCTGCGAAAATCCGCAGTCGAATCTGCTCGGCCTGTGCGTCGAGGCCGCCCGCCTGCGTGCCTCGGTGGGGGAAATCTCCGACGCCATGGAAAAGGTTTTTGGCCGCCATCGGGCCGAAATCAAACTCGTTTCGGGAGCTTACGGATCGATTGTGGAAAAAGATCAGGATTTCGCTGCATTGAAAGCGCGGATCGACGCCTTTGCCGCCGCCGAAGGGCGCCGGCCCCGTATTCTCGTGGCCAAGATGGGGCAGGACGGCCATGACCGCGGAGCCAAGGTCGTCGCCACCGCCTACGCAGATGCCGGCTTCGACGTCGACATGGGACCACTCTTCCAGACCCCCGAGGAGGCGGCGAAGATGGCGGTGGAGAACGACGTGCACGTGGTCGGCGTCTCCAGCCTCGCCGCCGGACATAAGACGCTGGTGCCGCAACTCGCCGCCGAACTGAAGAAACTCGGCGCCGACGACATCGTCATTGTCTGCGGCGGCGTCATTCCCCGCCAAGACTACGACGAACTGCTCGCGGCGGGAGCCGCCCGCATCTTCGGCCCCGGCACCCCGATCACCGTCTCCGCCGTCCAGACCCTCGACGCCATCGAGGAAAAACGGCGGTAACATGTACGAATCGTTTTGTTTTCCAGGTAGGGGCGACGCATGCGTCGCCCTTACGCGTATCAATGACCGTAGGGGCGACCCATGGGTCGCCCCTTGTACAGCGAACCGAGGTTTTTCTTGCACAAAACCCACGATCTCGCCGAAGGGGTGAAACAGGGGCAATTGCGCGCCCTGGCTAAGGCCATCACCCTCATCGAAAGCCGCAACGCCGACCATTCCCCAGCGGCGGCCGCCCTCCTCGAAGAACTTCTGCCCGCCTCGGGTAACGCCATGCGTATCGGCATCTCCGGCGTGCCCGGCGTCGGCAAGAGCACCTTCATCGAAGCCTTCGGCCTGCGCCTGACCGGTTCCGGCCACAAGGTCGCGGTCCTCGCCGTCGACCCCAGTTCCCAGATCTCCGGCGGCAGCATTCTCGGCGACAAGACGCGCATGGAAGAACTCGCCCGCGACCCTAACGCCTTCATCCGCCCCTCTCCCGCCGGCGGCACCCTCGGCGGCGTCGCCCGCAAGACCCGCGAAACCATGCTTTTGTGCGAAGCCGCCGGTTACGATGTGGTCATCGTCGAAACCGTCGGCGTCGGACAGTCGGAAATCACCGTCGCCTCGATGGTTGACTTCTTTCTGCTCTTGCAGCTGCCCGGTGCCGGCGACGAATTGCAGGGGATCAAGAAAGGCGTCATGGAGATCGCCGACGCCGTCCTCATCAACAAGGCTGAAGGCGATAACCGCCCCCGCGCCGAACTTGCTCGCAGCCAGTACGTCAACGCCTTGCACCTGATCCGGGCGAAAAGCGATCATTGGCAGGTACCGGCCCTGCTTTGCAGCGCCCTGCAGGGCGAAGGCATCGCCGAGGTCTGGGAAACCATTAGTGACTTTCGTCGGGCCATGGAAGAAAGCGGAGAGTTCGCTGAAAAACGTCGGCGTCAGGCGGTCGACTGGATGTGGACGCTGGTCATGGATGATCTCAAACAGCTTTTTTTGCACGATCCCAAGGTCGAAGCCCTGCTCCCCCCCATGCAGGAAGCCGTCGACCAGGGCATCACCACCCCCGGCATCGCCGCCCGCCGCCTGCTGGAGGCCTTCCGGCGCTCGTAGGTGCGCGGCATGCTGCGCCCTTTGTCCCGTGGTAAATTTGCACCCTGACGACCCACCGGGTCGCCCCTACGTCACAAATAAACACCAACCGATTCCTAATCCATCCCTAACATTCAGGAGCCATCATGACCCGGTTGATCAACCACATCGGCATCGCCGTCAAGAGCCTGGAAACCGCCCTCCCCTTTTATCGCGACGTGCTCGGCATGCCTTTCGAGGGGACCGAGGAGGTGGCCGAGCAGAAGGTGCGCGTGGCCTTTCTCGGCGTGGGGGAAAGCCGCATCGAACTGCTGGAGCCGACCTCGCCCGATTCCCCCGTGGCGAAGTTTCTTGAAAAGAACGGGGAAGGGGTTCATCACATCGCCTACCAGGTGGACGACATCGTCGAAACACTCTCCCGACTGAAAGCCTCGGGAGTGCGTCTGATCGACGAAAGCCCCCGGCACGGCGCTCACCACAGCCTGATCGCTTTTCTCCATCCCAAGGCCACCGGCGGCGTTCTCACCGAAATCTGCCAACTGGGCTGAACTTTTTCATGTTTTTGTTAAAAATAACGCTGTTTGTTTTTTTCTATTTGAATTAACACAATAATTCAGAACACTTAAGTAAGATTAGAAGTTTTGCCTTGACTTTGAAGTGGATAAAAATATACTGGACGCCTCTTTGGTAAAACGGCTATTTGCCAAGGTCTTTTCAGACGAAAAAAGCTGAACCCACAGAGCAGCTTTGGCGATCCTCCCGCCCCTTCAGCGGGTCAAAATTGACTTGGCGACGGGGATTGCTAGACTGAACGGCGGCAAGTTCGCCTTTTTCTCGCACCCAAGGGGGAATTTCATGAAAAAGCATCTTCTGTCGTTTTCTTTTTTGCTGGTTGTCCTGTTTGCCTCGGTCGCCGCCTGGGCCGTGGAACCCGGCGCCTCGCCGCCCGATTTCCAGCTCAAGGACATGGACGGTGTCCCCTTCAAGCTCTCCGACCACAAGGGGGAACTGATCATCCTCAAGCTGGCCACCACCTGGTGCCCTACCTGCGTACAGCAGAGCAGCGAATTCGCCCAGGCTTCCGATTTCCTGAAAGCCAACAATGTGAGGCTGGTCGAGGTCTACCTGCAAGACTCGGAAAAAATGGTGAAAGAGTATAAGAGCAAGATCAAATACGATTTCACCCACCACACCATGATCGACGACGGGCAGGCCCTCAAGTCCTATAACGTCTACCTGATCCCCCGGGTGATTCTCATCGACCGCGACTTCAAGGTTCTGCGCGACGGAAACATTCTCTCCGCCAACCAGATCAAGGCCGAATTTGAAAAAGTTCCGGTGGCCCGGCAGCCCTAGGCACAGCGACCGTCAGCACCCCTAATGATCGTTTTTTCGTTGACGTTCAGCAACAGTGTGGTAAAAACTGCACAGCAAAAAAACCGGCGAAAAGCTTTTCATCGCCGGCACCACAGGGAGAACAAGTCAATAATTTCGAGGTTTTAAAAACTTTTCTTGAAGTTTTTTCGAGTTTTTTGGTCTTGGCACTCTCCTTGCGAATAAATGGGTGTTCGTTTTATCCGCTTAAGGTTTCAACAGGCCAACACCCGTGGAATCCGGTCCAAACATAGACGCTAACGAAGGGAGGTGAAAGGTATGAAGAAACTGGTAACTCTGTTGATGGTGACGGTGCTGGCCGTTTCGCTTTCGGCTTGCGCCACGACTAAAGGTGGCACCACCAAGATCAAGTGCCCTGCTTGTGGTTACGAATTCGAAGCTCCGGCAGGGGGTTAATTTGACCTCGCTTGCTGACCAACCCGGCTTGCCGGCGAGTCGTCGGCCGGTCACACAAACTTTTTGATCACTATTCGTATCAGGAGGCAAAAGTGAGCAGATTAACTAAAATCATGGTAGCGCTGCTGGCCTCGACGGCCATCGCCGCCCCGGCCTTCGCCGTCACCGGCGACGTCTCCGGTTTCCTCCACGTCCGCGGCGTCGCCGCCGACAACATGGACGGCCGGGACAAAACGAACGAGCTTTATGACGACAACACCCGCGCCGTCGACTCCCGTCTGCGCCTCTTCACCACCGCCGCTCTCAATGAGAATGTTAAAGCGGTGTTCGCTGTGGAAGTCGACTATGTCTGGGGCGACAACCTTGTAGGCAAGGTTGGCGCCGACCAGAAGGGCGAAATCGAAATCGCCAATCTCTACCTCGACTTCAACATTCCCGAAGCGAACACCAACGTCAAGGCCGGTACCCATTACTACAAACTGGGCGGGGGCTTGATTCTGGGCGAGCATGCCTCTGGTGTCAGTATCCGCAAGGCCTTTACCGAAGAGATGAACCTCGGCCTGTACTGGGTAAAAATGGTGGAAGGCGTTGACGAGGACGATGATCAGGATGTCGATTACTACCAGGCTCAGTTGGACATGAAACTTGGCGACATGACGATTTCGCCCTTTGTTGGTTACCTGGACAGCGACGATAACAACGTCGGTGCCGCTCCCGCTTTTACCGTCGCCTTTGGCGAACAGTACTACTACGGCCTGGATATTAAAGGCAAAGCCGATGCTCTCAACTATGGCATGACCGCCTTTTACAACGATGGTGAGATTGCCGGTGAAAACAACGATGCCTTGGCCATCCTGGTCGATGCCGATTACACCATCGGTGACAGCAAGCTCGTGTTTGCTGCAGGCCGCTACGGCGATAGCGATATGCCCAACGGAAAAATGGCGAGCGTCAGGGGCTATAACAACTTCGCCGAAGTTGTCACCGGTGGCTATTTCGATCAGCGTACGACCGGAGCAGGGTACGCCCAGACCGCCTCGGGTTCTGTCAATTCCGCTTATGACATGAACTTCCTCTATGGCAAACTCGGTGTCGAGCAAAAGCTGCACGAAAAAGGCAAACTCCGCGCCTACTACATCTACGCTGAGGAAGCTGCGGATAACAACGCTCGGATTCTGTCGAACGGCAAGAGCATGAAGCGCATGACATTTGGTCATGAACTTGATCTTTATTATGACTACACTGTTGTTCCCGGCCTGGTTGCAACCTTGGGTGGCGGCTATCTGCTGGCTGACGATGATTTCGGTTTCGACATTGATCCCGTCACTGGCAAAGAGATCGGTGGCGACGATGCCTGGAAAGCAGGCTTGGGCTTGGCTTACAAGTTCTAAGATTGCCGACTTAGCAGCATTATGCTAGTTTGATGGCCGGGCTTTATGCCCGGCCATTTTTTCTGCAAACGTCCATATTGAATGTGATTGGTGTCAATCTTCAACCAAGAGGCCAATGAAGGGCCTCCCTCTTTGAAAAAGGGGGAACGAGGAGGATTTGCTTGGAGTCGCCTTTCGTGAAATCCCCCTAGCCCCCCTTTGTCAAAGGGGGGGACGCTTCAGCTGAAGATTAGTGCTGTTCCGCTTATTGAAAGGGCCGGGCGCACATCGGTGCGCCCCTACCGCAGATCCCGTTCATCCGTCAACCCAAGGAGATGCCGCACATGCCGTTCTTCCCCCGTTCGTTGATCGTCGCCGTGCTTCTGCTGGCCGCGTCGGCGATTTTGCCTCCGTCCGCGTCGGCCTTTATGGAAAACCTGGCCCGCGATTTCAAACCCGTTTCCGGGGTGGTAATCATGCCGGCGAAGGGGGAATTTCTCATCGACCTCGACGCCAAGTCGAATGTCGCCATCGGCGATCTTTTCACCGTTATGCAACCGGGGGAAAAGGTCGTGCACCCGGTGACCAAGGAAGTAGTCGGCACCATCGACGAAGTCAAGGCCATCCTGCAGGTCACCCGGGTCAAGTCCGGTTATTCCTACGCCAAGCCCGTGGGGGCGGCCCCCGAAATTAACGCGAAAGACGCGATCCGCCGCTTCGAGAATCTGCCGGCGGTTTTCTGGGACTATACCGGCGAGGGGGAAGCGGTCTATGCCCAAGTCAAACAGGCGCTGCCGACTCTCGAATGGCAGGAGTACGCCGCAACCCAGGCAGCCAAACCGCAAACCCCGGCGGCGGTCGCCGGCTTTCAGGGTTTGACCTTCGTTCTCAAGCCTGGCACGCTCGAAGTCCGCGATCCGGCGTTCACCGTGCTGCGCGCCTATGCCGTCGGAACCGCTCACCCCGCCGCCGCGGCGACCGTCGCTTCCGCAGCCGCCGGCATTCCGGTCGCGGCCGCCCCTAGCGTCTCCGCTCCGGCGATAATGCCCGCCCCGACCGGGGCAGCCATCGTCGCCGCCCCGGCCCCGGCCGGTTCAAGTGTGGTCGGCGACTTCTCCCCCGCCATCGTCCGCCAGAATCTCGCCGAAGCGGAACGGGGCGTTTGGGTCAGCCCCGCCGTCAAGGAACCGCTGGTCGGGGTCGAGGTCGGTGAGCTGGACGGCGACGGCAAGCTCGAAACCGCCCTGCTCTACGCCCACCGCATCGACATCACCCGCTTCGCCGACGGCACCTCGGAAACGGTCGCCCAGGTCGATCTCGGCAAAGGGCGCAAGGCCCTGGCCATCGACGGCGCCGATCTGAACGGCGACGGCAAATTGGAACTGTACATCACCGCGGCTTTCGACGACCGCCTCTCCTCGATGATCGTCAGCGCCGGCGCCGACGGCTATCAGGTGCGCAAAAACAACATCAACTACTATTTCCGCAATGTCGACCTGCCCGGCGAAGGAGTCGTGCTGCTGGCCCAGGGCATGGGCGATGAACATCAGGATTTCGCCGGGCCCATCTTCCGCGTGCAAGGCAACGGCAACGACATCCAGCAGGGCGCCAAGGTCGAGGTGCCCAATCCCATCCGCCTGTACAGCTTCTCTCCGCTAACGGCGACCGGCAGCGGCGGCGATTCCATCGCCTACCTGAGCCATCTCGACAACCTGCAGATCTATTCCCCCGGCGGCGAAAAGCTTTGGGAAGGGAGCGAGCGCATGGGCGGCAGCGAGGAATTCATCACCCGCGTCGATCCGACCAAGCGCCCGCAGGATGGCGACAACACCCGCGATGCCTACCTGCAGGCCCGGCTTGGGCGCGGCGATGCCGGGGAAATCCTCATCCCGGTCAACGAGGGAGACTGGTTCCGCGCTCGGGGCAAGACCTTCCGCAAGAGTAAGCTCACGGCCATGGTCTGGAACGGCCAGGAACTACTCGAAGCCTGGCACACCCGGGAACAGAACGGCTACATGGCCGACTTCCGCCTGGCCGACATCGACAACGACGGCCAGAAGGAAGTGGTCATGGCCATCAACGGCGCCAGCACCGGCCTGCTCGGCGCCCGCCGCTCGTCGCTGTACGTCTTCGAAATGCAATAAAAGCCCATCCGGGCGCGACGCATGGGTCGCCCCTACGGTTACAGTGGAAATCCACCCCGCGAACCAAAACGGCCCGGTTTTTTCCGGGCCGTTTTTTTACGATTTTCTTTCCGGCAAAAGACGGAATCTCCTCTGAGACATTTGCCGGGGAGCCTTCTCCGAAACGAGACTCCGCCCCTTTCATCATTGCGAAAAATCGACTCGAAAACCCAAATATAATAGAAGAGCAATGTTTTTAGGCTATTTCATTCGTAGCCGAACATTCGGATCATAAATTTTGTTCCCGCCTCCCCTTTACGGGTATGAATCGTGCTTTTTACAGCGGATACCGACGACATCATCCCCACCCCCCTGTGAGAGGAGCAAGAACCATGACGAATTGGACAAGAAATCGGATGACTTACCTGGCTCTGACTTTGTGCGTGTCCGGTTGCACCGGAGCGACGATCAAACTGCCGCCGGTTGCCCAAATCCCCCCGCCGCCAGCCCAGGCGCAAGCGGCGCAAAAAGCGGTCTCCCAGGATCCCAAGCTGGCCATCACCACCGCCGAGGTCATGGCGATTCTTGCCGGACCCGAGGCGGCGAACTATCAACTGGTCGACTCCCGTCCCGATGTGAAATTCCAGGAAGGACACGTCCCCGGCGCCATCAGCGTCCCCAAGGCGACGCTCGAACAGAATCTGGACAAGCTCGACAAGAACAAGACCCTCATCTTCTACTGCGGCGGTCTGCACTGTGAGTTGAGCCCGGCATCGGCCGCCATCGCCCAGAAAAACGGCTTCACCAAGATCAAGGTCTGGTACGAGGGGGAACCGGCCTGGAGCAAGGCCGGAAACTATCTGATCAGCGAATTGCCCTACGTGCAAAAACTGGTCACCGGCGGCAAGGATGCCTATCTGCTGGTCGATTCGCGCCCGGCGGTGAAATACAACAAGGCCTTCATCCCCACGGCGGTCTCCCTCCCCAAGGCTGAATTCGATCTGAAAAAGGGCCTGCTGCCGGCGGACAAGGCCACCCCGTTGATCTTCTACTGCGGCGGCTTCACCTGCGAGCTGAGTCATGAATCGGCCAAACTGGCGCTCGGCCTCGGCTACACCAAGGTCCGCGTCTTCGCCGCCGGCGAGCCGGCCTGGAAGGAAGCGGGACTGCCTCTGTGGGGGGATGAGCCGAGCGGCGTCGCACCTAAACCGAAGGCCGATACCGGTGGGCTGCCCGAGACGATCAAGCCCGACGAATTTGAAAAACTGGCGGCCGAAGGCAAGCTCTTTCTGGTGGACGTGCGTTCGGCCAAGGATTTCGCAGCGGGTCATCTGCCCGGCGCCATCCACATCTTCGACGAGGATTTCATCCACAAGGCCAAGGAATCCGTGGCCAAACTCCCGGCCGACGGCCGGGTAGCACTTTACTGTTCCACCGGTGCCCGCAGCGCCAGCGCCTATTACGCCATCCTCGGTGAGTCGGACTACGGGAACAAGAAAAACCTCCAGTATCTGGACTCCACCATCCTCATCAACCCCGACGGCTCTTTCACGATCCAGAAGTAAGACCTGTTTCCACCAAGTCGAACAAAAACGCCCCCTCGCAACAGGGGGCGTTTTTGTTCGGGTAATTGCTGCATAAAACCATAAAATCCGTTAAGATCATGAACATTTTAAACGAGTACGACTTTGCAAACCCAAAGGAACAACCATGACCTCCCCCGAATCTACCTGGGATCTTTCTCCGCTCTATGGCAGCCCCGACGCCTCCAAACTCGTGGCCGATCTGGAGGCGGCACAGCAACTGGCGCAGAAATTCCGCCAGGATTTTCGCGGGCGCATCGCCTCGGAACGGCTCTCCCCGGAAGCCTTGGTGAGTGCGCTGAAGCGTTACGAAGAGCTGCAACGCCTCATCCTCAAACCCTACTTCTACGCCCAACTCCTTTTTTCCCGGGACAGCCGGCCGGCGGCGCACAAGGCCCAGCTCGCCCGAGTGCGGGAGAGCTGGAGTTCCCTGGCCGAGACCACCCTCTTTTTCGAACTGGAAGTGCTGCGCATCGAGGAAGTGCTTTTTGCCGCGCTGCTGAAAAACCCCGAGGTCGCCGCCTACGGCCACTACCTGCGCCAGCTCCGGGTCCACGCCCCCTACACCCTGAGCGAAGAGGTGGAACAGGCCTTGAAGCGCAAGGATCTTTCCGGCAAGGAGGCCTTCACGCAGCTCTTCGAGGAACTGACCTCGTCCTTCCGCTTTTCCTTCACATTGCCCGGTGAATCCGAGCCCCGAGAGGTCACCGGCGAGGAACTGCTGGCCCTACTCCATCATCCCGACGGGCACATCCGGGAAAGCGCGTTTTCGACCTTTCTGCGCAAACATGCGGAACAGGAGCTGCCCCTTACCGCCTGTTTCAACAACCTGCTGCTCGATCATGGCAAGGAGGTGGAACTGCGGGGCTATCCCGATCTGATGACGCCGACCCATCTGGCCTGTGAAACCGAGCCGGCCATGGTCGAGCGCATGATGCAGGTGACCGAGGCCAACTACGGTCTGGCCCGGGAGTACTTCGATCTGAAGCGACAACTGCTCGGCCTGGAACGGATGAAGAATACCGACATCTACGCCCCGCTCGGAACCGGCGGCCGGGAATATACCTTCGCCCAGGCGAAGACGGTGGTCCTCGACGCCTTCGCCGGATTTTCGCCGCAAATGGCGAATATGGCCGAAAAATTTTTCACCGAGGGGCGAATCGACGCCTTTCCGGCGCCGGGCAAAAGCGGCGGTGCCTTCTGCATGGGGATGATGCCGGGACTGACGCCCTACGTGCTGTTGAACCACACCGGCAACCTGCGCGACGTGAGCACCCTGGCGCACGAACTGGGGCACGGCGTTCACTTCGCCCTCTCCCAGGGACAGAACTTCTTTCAGTATCAAGCCCCGCTGCCGATGGCGGAGACGGCGAGCGTCTTCGGCGAGATGCTGCTGACCCGCTCCCTCCTTGACAAGGAGACGGATCGCCAGGTGAAGATCGAACTGCTCTGCGCCAAGCTGGAGGACATCATCGCCACCACCTTCCGCCAGAACGTGCTGACCCGTTTCGAGCTGGCCGCCCACAAAAAGCGCGGCACGGGACTGCTCGCCGCCGACGACTACTGCGACCTCTGGTGGCAGGAAAACGCCAGGCTTTTCGGCGACGCCGTAACGATGATCGAGCCCTACCGCTGGGGTTGGGCCTACATCAGCCACTTTATTCATTCCCGCTTCTACTGTTATTCCTACGTCTTCGGCGAACTGCTGGTGCTGGCGCTCTATCAGAAATATCGGGAAGACGGGACCGACTTCGTCCCCCGCTACCTGGAACTGCTCGCCGCCGGCGGCAGCGCTCCGCCGCAAACGCTGCTCAAGCCCCTGGGAATCGACCTGGCCGATCCGGAGTTCTGGCAAAAAGGGTATGATTTCGTTGGGGAATTGCTGAAGGAGTTGCGGGGATTGGTGGAGAAGCCGTGAGGAGTGAGGCGTAAGGGCGACCCATGGGTCGCCCTTACATTGGTCGATTGGCAGGGGCGCACCGAGGTGCGCCCCTGTTTCATTTGGGATGTCCGATATTCGGGCGCTGGCGGTGCGCCCCTCCGCTTACATCAATCCCTTCACTTTGGCCGCGATATTCTCGGCGGTGAAGCCGAAATGTTTCATCAACTGCTCGGCGGGGGCGCTGGCGCCGAAGCCGGTCATGCCGATGATGGCGCCGGTAGTTCCCACATAGCGCTCCCAGCCGAAGGGAACGGCCGCTTCCACCGCCACCCGGCACATGCAGGCGGGGGGCAGGACTTCGTCGCGATAATCCGACTCCTGGGCATCGAAAAACTCCCAGCAGGGCATGGAGACGACGCGGGTGCCGATCCCTTCTTTCTGCAGGAGCTCCCGCGCCGCCAGGGCGGGATGGACCTCGGCGCCGCTGGCCAGAAGGATGGCTTGCAGCTCCCCTTCCTCGCGGGCGAGAACATAGCCGCCCAGGTGCAGACCGTCGGCGCCGGCGAACCGCTCGCCGTCGAGGGTCGGCAGGTTCTGGCGGCTGAGGATCAGGGCGGTCGGCTCGTTGCGGTTGGCGATGGCCGCCTCCCAGGCGCGCACCGTTTCGTTGGCGTCGCAGGGGCGGATGACATTGAGGCCGGGGATCGCCCGCAAGGTGGCGAGATGCTCCACCGGCTGATGGGTCGGGCCATCCTCGCCAAGGCCGATGGAGTCATGGGTGAGCACATAGACCGTCCCCAGTCCCATCATTGCCGCCAAACGGATCGGCGTGCGCATGTAGTCAGCAAAGACCAGGAAGGTGCCGCCAAAGGGGATCAGACCGGGGGTGTGGGCCAAGCCGTTGAGGATGGCGCCCATGGCATGCTCGCGGATGCCGAAGTGGATATTGCGGCCGCTCGTTCCGGGGGCGAAGAACGCCTGCCCTTTGAGTTCGGTGTTGTTCGAGGGGGCGAGGTCCGCCGAGCCGCCGAGGAGCAGCGGCAGAGCGCCGGCCAGGGCATTCAAGGTGTCACCGCTGGCTTTGCGCGTCGCCGCCGAGGTTCCGGCGGCGAATTCGGGCAGTGCCGCCTGCCAACCGTCGGGGAGTTCCCCGGTTTGCAGCTGGTTCCAGGCTTGCAGGGAGGCATTATCCCCTTGCAGCTTCTCGGCCAGGCGGGCCTGCCAGGCGCTTTCCAACTGCGCGCCGCGCGGGAGAATTTCCGCCATATGCGTCCGCACCGCCTCGGAAACGACGAAGGCCTGCTCGGGATCGAAGCCGTAGAAGACTTTGGCGGCCCGCAATTCCTTCTCGCCCAGAGGCGCGCCGTGGGCCTCGGCGGTATCCTGTTTGGTCGGGGCGCCGATGCCGATATGGGTGCGAGCGACGATCAGCGACGGCCGGGGATCCTGCTTGGCCCGGTCGAGGGCGCCGTCGATCTCCACGAGATTTTCTCCCTCGACCCGCTCGATATGCCAGCCGCTGGCGAGGAAGCGGGTGGCGACCTCTTCGCTGAAGGCCAGGGAGGTTTCCCCCTCGATGGTGATGCGGTTATCGAGGTAGATGTAGATCAGGTTGCCGAGACGAAGATGGCCGGCCAAAGAAGCCGCCTCGGCGGAAAGGCCCTCCATCAGGTCACCGTCCGAACAGAGCACGTAGGTACGGTAGTCGAAGAGTTCACCATCCACCTGTTGCTGAAGAAAGCGGCCGCCCATGGCCATGCCGACACCGACCGCCACGCCCTGACCGAGAGGACCGGTGGTCGTTTCGATGCCGGGGGTGTGGCCGAATTCGGGATGACCGGGGGTGCGGCTGCCCATCTGCCGGAAATTCTTCAGATCGTCCAGCGACAGGTCGTAGCCGCTCAGATGCAGAATGCCGTAGAGCAAAGTCGAGGCATGGCCGCAGGACAAGATGAAGCGGTCGCGCCCAGCCCAGTCCGGGTTGGCCGGATTGTGGCGGAGGTGGCGCTGGTAGAGCAGATAGGCGATGGGGGCGGCTTCCATGGGGGTGCCGGGATGGCCGGAACGGGCTTTTTCCACGGCGTCGGCGGCCAGCAGGCGCAGGCTGTCGATGGTCTGCTTGGCCAGGGTCGGATCGATGGCGGCTTGGGGCACGGTGAACTCCTGTCGAATAAAGAAGGGTGCGTAACGGGGAAAATTCGAGCGGCCGTTTTCGGATAGAACAACCGCGAGACAAGGCGAAGAAGCGACGGACGCGAGGCTGACAAGCCGGCACGGGTCGCAAAAGAGCAGCGGGATTATAACCGAAACGGCCGGCCGATACACCCCTGAATTGCGTAAAATTCGCGAATTTCCGCGCTTTAATCACGATTCGGGGAACTCGGTGAAGGTGCCGTGATGATCGACGACCGGAAGGCGCAAAGGGAGAGGGCCGATCAAGGGGGAGGCATCCCTTATGACCGGCCCTTGGGTGAAACAGGGAGATGGAGCTACAGGAGGTATCTTTCGGCTCGCCTGCCACAACAAGCCGTCGATGTTTATAAATTACAAAAAAAGTCTGATCGCCGCCACGGGGGAAGGCGTAAAAAATCAGGCCCGCATGTCCGGTTTCGGCCTGTGCAAAGGCACACTAGACAAGCAGGTTCTCCAAAAAGACGACCGGCCAGGGGGAGGTACCCTGGCCGGTCTGGGGTGGAACAAGAGGGAGAAATGAAGAGGAGGGTCTTCATGCTTCGTCGAGCCGCCTGCCACAACAGCCCGTCGATGGTTCAATACTAACCGAAAGCGATAGCGATCGCCACGGCGATTCCCGTAAAAAATCGCGGCCACGCTCACGGTCATTTACTGTGCATTCGCACAGCGGCAAGCCCAGCGCACGCGCCGCAAAAGACAGGGCCGGCCCCGAAGAACTTCGGAAGGCCGGCCCTGAACAGGGGGGGAAAATGAAGAAGAAGGATCTTCTCCAGCCTGGCCCGTCTGCCACAACAGGTCGAGACGGAAGAAAGTATAAACGAGAAAAAATTCATTACAACGCGCATTACCGTGAAAATGACCGTGCAAATGCACAGTCGTAGATCTTCATTTGTATTTTTCGCAATCCCCCCGGTCAGGCGGTAAAGCCGCAGTGATTCAACAATACCTGCAACTTATCCTCACGCGAGCCCTGCCAACGCGCCAAAAGACGTTCCGCGAGGGTAACGCCCGAGTCGGCGAGCCCGTGCAGCTCATCGAGAAAAATCGTCTCGTCCCGACCCTGAGCATCCCGGCACCCCTGGCGTTCCAGCCCCGCCCGAGCCAAGGCGATGACGGCCAGGGCGTATTCCCGCAACGTTTCCCGCCCCAACGGCGTGCACAAGCCCAGACGGCGGCTTTGCCGGATCAGGTCCTGAAGTTCTTCCCGGCAGAAGGGACCGAGCAACGCCCAGGCCCCTTCACGGCTTTCCTTGTCGTAAAAGAGTCCCTTGAGCAGCGCACCGACGGAGAGGGAAAGTCGCGGCGGCAGACTGTCGGCACTGCGCACCTCGATCTGCGGCCGCAGCCGGACCTCGGTAAAGAGGGTCGACAGATGCAGATCCCAATCCCCCAGCACCGCCCGCTGTCCGGCGAAGCCCTCATCGAGATAGCGGCGGAAAGTTCGACGCTCGCCGGTCATATCGAGATATTCGCCCTGGCGATGGATGAAATACATGGGCACGTCGAGGGCGTATTCGACATAGTCCGAAAAATTCGCCCCTTCGGCGAAGAGCCGCTCGATCAGCCCGGTCCGGTCGGGGTCGGTACGCGACCAGATTTCCCCCCGGGTCGACAACCAGCCCGTCGAAAGGTCTTCCAGCAGCGGCGAATTGGCGAAAAGGGCATACAAAAGCGGTGTCAGGGCCATCCCCAGGCGCATCTTCGCCAGACAGTCCGCCTCGTCGGAGAAGTCGAGGTTGACCTGCACCCCGGCGGTCTGCTTCATCATCCGCTGCCCCATGTCGCCGGTTCGCAGCATGTACGGCCCCATGATCCCGTAACGGGATTTGGGCAGCCAGCCGATCTGCTCCAGCGCCGTGAACGGCTGCGCCCCCAGGCCGCAAAAACGCAGACCGAGCGCCTCGCCGGTCGCGACGATCTCCCGGATATAGGCCTTGTAACCGCGCCGGCAGCAATGCAGATCGTCGCAGAGTTCACCGGAAAGCTCCAACTGCCCCCCCGGCTCCAGGGTGATGGAGGAGGACGGTCCTTGCAGGGCGACGAGACGCCCGTTTTCACGCACGCCACGCCAGTCCCCAATCCCCTCCAGACGCCGGAGCAGTTCCTCGATCCGATCAAAAGGGGCGGCCTCGCCGGTGGCGGCATCGAGCACCAGCTTTTCCATCTCGACGCCGATCCCCCATTCTTCCCGGGGACGGGCGCCACGCAAAAGGTAGCCGCGAAGATCGTCGCGGGAATTCACCACGGCTTGCAGGTGCGGCTTGAGTTGACTGGTCATAGATGCCCCCAGGAGAAAGGGAAAGGTGTGGGGATGGGCGGCGGGAAAGCTCCCCCGGCGGCGCACCGCCGGGGGAGGATCGATCAGGATTGGAGGTAGGCGCCGATGGCGGCGGCGATGGTCTCGAAGATTTTGGTCAGCTCCTGCTCGTCCCGCTCCAGCAGGGTGATGCGGAAGCCCTGCTCCGGGGTACAGAAGGAGGAGAGCGGTACCACGCAGATACCGGTGGAGGCCAGCAGATAGTAGACGAAGCGCTTGTCCAGGGAACAACCCGGCAGGTTCACCAGCCCATCGACCAGTTGCTTGACCTCGGGATTTTCAATGGGCAGACTCTGCTCGTGGGTGAGGCGTCCCTTCTCGAAGGCCACCGCCATGTAGAAGGC
>DIVU01000363.1:18959-21941 GCA_002423365.1 Desulfuromonadaceae bacterium UBA6124
ACCATCTTTGAATTGAGAATCGACGCCACGTACTGCTTGAACATCGGATCCTTGTCGGCGTTGTAGACCTCGATCCAGCCGCAGCGGGCGCCGGGCCAGGGGGCTTCCTTGCTGATCCCCTTCATGGCGATGGTCGGGACGTCTCCGATCAGGTCGGAAATCGGTTTGGTCGACTCGCCGTTGTAGACGATGTTGTGATAGATCTCATCGCAGATGATAAACAGGTCGTATTCTTTGGCGATGGCGATGATCTCCCGCAGGATGCGCTCAGGATAAACGGCGCCGGTGGGATTGTCCGGATTGATGATGAGGATGCCGCAGATCGCCGGATTGTACTTGATCGAGAGACGCAGATCGTCGAGATCAGGATACCAGTTGTTGTCCGGATCGAGCCGGTAGGAAACCGGCTTCTGCCCGGCATGGGCGGCCTCGCCGGAGGAGTGGGTCGAATAGGTCGGCGAGGGGCCGATGACCCGCGCCTCGCGGCGGAGGAAGCCGTAGACCTTCTGAATGGCATCGCCGAGGCCGTTGAAGAAAAGGATATCGTCGGCCGTGATCTGGGTCTTGCCCCGCTTGTTGGTCAACTCGGCGAGAAACTGACGAGTCTCCAGCACCCCCCGGGTCGGGCAATAGCCGTAGGCGCAATCCTTCATGGCCAGGTCGGCGACGATCTCCTTCATCCAGAGAGGGATCTTCTCCCCCTTGGCCACCGGATCTCCGATATTTTCCATGTTGGTTTTGATCCCCAGGGCCTTGAGCTTGTCGGCGATATCGACAATGGCCCGGATCTCGTAGGTCAGTTCCCCCGCTCCGATATGGACGATGTTGTTGCGCATGTTGTGCTCCCCGTTGAGGCTGGTCGTGGTCGGTAAAGAAAAAGGCCATGGACTCTACAGTATCCATGGCCTCGAAGGTTCTGTCGGTTTCGGAGTTACGGGCTGACTCCCTGGCAACAGTCGGAGGCCGGACAAGCGGCCGCCACGGCCGCCGCACATGCTCGTGCCGGGGATGCCGTGCGAGGAAAGGATGTCGGGCCAAGCAGACGCATGCAAATCTCCGAAAAAAATCAGGCTGTCTGGTTATCACAGCCGCCAAACAAAGTCAACGGTTTCCTTGCGCCCGTGGGTAAGGGGCGAAGGCGCGGCGTGACGCTTCCCTACTTGACGACTTTCAGGCCGCCCTTGGCGGGCCGGCCCGGACCCGCCCCGCCGGGGGACGGCGGCTCGGGCGACTCATCCTCGTCGATGACCGGCAGGGTGCCGTGACGCACCATCCGGCTGACGGTATCGGCGATGGTCAGACATTGTTTCATACAGACCCGGTAGGCCGGGCAGGCGGTGCAGTCGGCCTCGCCGCCGGCGGCGCGCAGGGCGTGGATCACCAGTTCAACGCTTTCGACCTGGGAAAGGGGGATGAAGAACATGGAATCTCCTTGGGGGTGGATAGACTCTGCTCCGCACCCCTCTCCCGCAAGAAAGAGGGGCGCGGAAGCATTCCTACAGCTCTTTTCCGGCGACCTTGGCGAACTCCCGCAGCTTCGCCATCATCACCGCGAACTCCGCCGGGCGCAGGGACTGGGGCCCGTCGCTGGCGGCCTTTTCCGGGCAGGGATGGACCTCGACGATCAGGCCGTCGCAACCGGCCGCCACCGAGGCATAGCACATGGAGGGAACCAGGCTGGCGTGGCCGGTGGCATGGGAGGGATCGATGATGACCGGCAGATGGGTCTGCTCCTTGAGTACCGGCACCGCCGAAATATCGAGGGTGTTGCGGGTGGCGGTCTCGAAGGTGCGGATGCCCCGCTCGCAGAGGAGGACGCGCCGGTTGCCCTCGGCGAGGATATACTCGGCGCTCATCAGGAATTCCTGGATGGTCGTCGCCATCCCGCGTTTGAGCAGGATCGGCTTGTCGAGCTGGCCGAGCATCTTGAGCAAGGCGAAATTCTGGATGTTGCGGGCGCCGACCTGCATGATGTCGGCGTAGCGGGCGACCAGGTCCACATCCCGGGGATTGACCACCTCGGTGACGATGGGCAGGCCGGTCGCTTCCCGGGCCAAGGCCAGCAGCTTGAGTCCGTCCTCCTCCATCCCCTGGAAAGAATAAGGGCTGGTGCGCGGCTTGAAGGCGCCGCCGCGCAGCACCGTGGCGCCGGCCGCCTTGACCGCGTGGGCGGTTTCCAGGATCTGCGCCTCGCTCTCCACCGAGCAGGGGCCGGCCATCACCACCAGCCGCCCTCCTCCCACCGTGACGCCGCCGCCCAAATCCACCGTGCTCGGCTCCGGCTTGACCTCGCGGCTGGCCAGCTTGTAGGGTTTGAGGATCGGCACCACGCTCTCGACCCCCGGCAGCGACTCCAAGGCCTGCAACACCGACTTGCCCCGCTCGTCGCCGACCGCGCCGATGACGTTGCGGGTTTCGCCGTGAATCACATGGGGCTTGTAGCCCAGTTCACGGATCTGCTTCTTGACTTCGGCCAGCTGTTCCTTGTCTGCCCCTTTTTTCATGACGATAATCATTGGCTCGGCTCCTTGTCGATCGACGGTTGTAGAAAAAAACGGCAAAGGCCGCCCGGCTATCCCCCGGCGGCCCTTGTCTCCACCGATCCGGAAACAAAAAAACCATGGGAGAGCCGGAGTCGGTCTGCCCATGGTTTGCTGGTTCGGCGCTGATCCTTGCTTACGCCAACGAACCTCTCCCCCAGGCAGACGGCCTAAAATAAAAGCCGAACCAAAAGGTAAAGGTCATAAAGCTGGTGTAACGGGTCAGCATGCCGGATTACTCCATAAAAGTGTTAATTACTTAGCAGAATTGCCCAGGGATGACAAGGCTTAAATTTTGATATTTTCTCTTGACACCCCGAGAGGATTTGGTTATAAACGGAACCTCTTCGCCCAGATAGCTCAGTCGGTAGAGCAGAGGACTGAAAATCCTCGTGTCCGTGGTTCAATTCCGAGTGAAGCCACCATTAAAACGTCTTTAGGG
>DIVU01000274.1:0-1100 GCA_002423365.1 Desulfuromonadaceae bacterium UBA6124
TCGGGGCGCACCAGCACGGAAACGCTCAGTTCGGGAACCCCCCAGACCGCGACGTTCAGGCCGTCTCCTTCGCCGATCACGTAATCCCCGGCCCAGGCGACGGGCGCCAGCAGCAGAAGCGCGACCACCAGCAATAAGGACAGTTTTTGCATTTACCTTCCTCCCCGGCCGAAGGCGACAACCTTGACCGTTTCCAGAATGATGAGAAAATCAAGCAATAACGAATAGTTTTTGATGTAGTAGAGATCGTAGCGCAGTTTTTCCAGGGCATCCTCGTCGGAGGCGCCGTAGGGGTAGCAGACCTGGGCCCAGCCGGTGACCCCGGGTTTCATGAAGTGGCGCTTGGTGTAGTAGGGGATCTTCCGGTTGAGCCGATCGACGAATTCCGGCCGCTCGGGGCGGGGGCCGACGAAACTCATGTCCCCCTTGAGGACGTTGTAGAGCTGGGGCAGCTCGTCGATCCGGCTCTTACGCAGGAACTTGCCGATTTTGGTGACGCGCGGATCATCCTGAGTCGCCCAGACGGCGCCGGTCTCCTTTTCCGCGTCCTGGCGCATGGTGCGGAATTTATACACCGTAAAATCTTTTTCCCGCTCCCCCACCCGGGTCTGACGGAAGAAGATCGGCCCCGGCGAATCAAATTTCACCAGAATCGCGACCACCGGCCAAAGGGGCAGCACCAGCAGGATGCCGAACAGGGAGAGCAGAAGGTCGAACCCCCGTTTATAGAAACGCAGAAAGGGGGTGACCCGGAAGCCGTCGGAATAGAGAAACCAGCTCGGCTGGATGTTCTCGATCAGCAGCTTGCCGGTCGTTTCCTCGTAAAAGCTCAGGGCATCGATGATCTCCACGCCGTTGAGCTTGCAGCGCAGCAGATCCCGCACCGGCAACCCGCCGCGCCGCTCGGTGAGCGCCACCACCAGCAGGTCGGTCCGCTCCCGCTCCACCAGTTCGACAATCTCCCCGACATCGCCGACAATCCGCGTCTCGTCGACCGTGCAGGGCTCGGTCGAGGGCTGGACGAAACCGATGAAGGACTGACGCCCCGGATGTTCGCCCAGAACCCGTTCCACCGTGGCGGCCAGGGGACCGACGCCGAT
>DIVU01000274.1:1130-2725 GCA_002423365.1 Desulfuromonadaceae bacterium UBA6124
CCGACCATGGCCGCCGGAATGATGTAATAGACGGCGGACAGGACAAAAAAAGCCATCAGGACCGAGACGGCGGTGCGGGCGGCGAGATCAAGCCGGCCCAGGGATTTTTCCCAGCGATACATTTCGCAGAAATAGGCGGAAAAGACCGCTAAGAGCGCGAAGGTCAGAAGCCGTGCCCCGCTCGGACCGGTGATGACAGCCAGATTACAAGCCCCCTCGAACCGCAGCAGGTGGCCGATAACCAGAGCCAGCGCCGCGAGAAGCAGATCGACCAGCAAGATGAGGGAAGTCAGTTTACGCATGAAATAGCCCATGAATGCCGTCGCGCCCCGCCAGGGGAGACAAAGCGCGACGGGCGGTTTCGCTAATCCTTGATCTCTTCAAGCAACTTGCGCGCCTGCTCGGCCTCGGGACCAGGGCCGAGATCGATCGCGGCCTGCAAGGACGCACGGGCTTCGGTCATCTTGCCGGCACCATGCAGCGCCTGTCCCTGGTGCAACCGCACCGCCGCGACCTTGGGCAGCAAGTCGGCGGCCTTGTTCAGGACGTTGACCGCTTCGTCATGCCGCCCATTCTTGAGCAGGGCGAGCCCCAGGGTGTCGAGAATCCCCGGGTTGCCCGGCTCGTTGCGGAAGGCTCTAACCGCCAGCACCAGGGCTTCTTCCGGCGTGCCGTAGTTGTCGGCGTAAAGATAGGCCAGGTTGTTGAGGGCGGCGGTGTGGTCCTCGGACTTGGCCAGAACTTCTTTGTAAAGCTCCACGGCCTTGCCCTTATCCCCCTGCTGGTCGTGCAGCGCACCGAGGGCAAAGATCGCCGGAACGAAGTCGGGCTGAGCTTTGCGCAGGGCGGCGAAGGTTTCTAGGGCTTTCGGCTCCCGCTTGGTCCCGGCGTAGAGGCTGCCCAATTGCAGGGAAAGGAGCGGCGCATCCTTGGCCCGGCCAATGCCTTGGGTCAGGGCCGCCTCGGCCTTGTCGATCTCGCCCAGGCGCTGGTGGATGGCGGCTTGCAGCAGATAGCCGGAAGCGGAGGCGGGCTGTTCGTCGATCCGCGCCTTGGCCAGGGCCAGGGCCTTTTCCTGTTCCCCTCCCGCGAGCCAGGCGGCGGCGAGCAGGGGCAGACCGGCACCGGGTCTGACCTTGTCCAGCGCCTGGAACATCTTTACCGCCTCGCCCGTATTCTTCTGCCCCAGCAGCAACTTGCCCCGGGTTTCAAGAATGGCGGAATGCTCCGGATGAGCCTGATAGGCCGCCTCGATCACCTTGACGGCCTCCTCCGGCTGCTTGGAGCGTCCCAGGTAGCCGGCGAACGCCAGGAAGCCTTCCGGGACATTGGTATCGCGGGCTTTCTGGTAGCTGGTCTTGGCGGCCGCCGCGTCCCCCTCGATTTCCTGCAGGGTGCCGAGGGAAATCAGCGCCTTGACGTTCTCCGGAGCGATCAGGAGGATCGCCCGGTACTCTTCCAGTGCCTTTTCCCGCTGCTGGTTGGCCAGGTAGTAGTTGGCCAGGTTGAAATAAGGGGTCAGATAATCGGGCTTGGCCTGTTTGTCCTTGTTCAGGGCATCAAGACCCTGGTCGTTCTGCTTCTGCGCCAGGTAG